>JAHJBW010000019.1 GCA_018813405.1 Candidatus Margulisiibacteriota bacterium
GCTAAGATGAAAGTATCTTAGCCCTTTTATTTTCGTCGGCACGATTCAGATGCGATTGCCCTTTTTCAAAAGCCAGTTATATAGCATAGCCACCACGGTGCCGCCCACAAACCCGTCAAAGAATGCCCAGACCATGCCAACTATGTCGGCCCTGACCGTCCCCCCGGAATATCCCAGATACAACGACCCCAGCCCCCTCACCATGTCCGTACCCCAGTTAAAGAAAGTCGCCATGAGCCCCAAACAAAAAACCGCCGCCGCCCATACTATCCCTATCGCGAGACCAAACTTGATCGAATCCAGTTTCATATCTTTCCCCCCTTTTTTTATTTGTAGATCAGCGCAAGAATATCCTTGCTCATTTGTTCATTCTATTACAAAAAAGAATCTTGAACCCTTGCCAACGGTCGATTCGACTTTTATCTCGGCCCCATGGGCATTGACCGCCATTTTGCAAAAGGTCAGCCCCAACCCTGTGTCGATCTTTGTTTTATACATTTGGTCGTCTACCATGAAAAACTTGTCGAACACCTTGTCCAGATAGTCCCCGGGAATGCCTTCTCCATTGTCCAGGACCTCGAACATGGCTCCCCCGCTCTGTTTTGAAATTTTCAGGATAATAGCGCCCCTGGGGGCAGTGTGTTTTACGGAATTGGATATAAGGTTCTCCAGGACCCTGGTAATAATGTTAAGGTCGGCATGAACGACCATTTCCGGGTCACCCTCAAAATCCAGGGTCTTTTCTTCTTTTTGCGCCAAAAGCCTTAACCATTTAAGGGACGTGAAAAGGTCCCCGACACGAAAGTCTGTTTTTAAAAGCTCGAGCTTGTTCTCTTCTATCTTGCCAATGTCCAAAAGGTCCATTATCAAGCCGTTCAATTTTCTGGACGCGATCATGGCGCTTTCCAGCATTTTCTTCTGCTGGTCGCTGACCTGCCCAAAGGTACCGTCCGCCATCATGCAAATAACAGATATTATGCCGCTTAAAGGATTTTTCAGGTCGTGCACTATCATGCGCGAAAGGTCCTGCCGCAGGTTCTCAAGTTTGATGCGGTCACTAATATCGTTGCCTATGGAAAGTATCTCGACCACATTACCCTGGCTGTCCAATATCCCTTTGTTGCTCCAGGCCACCCATACACGGCGGCCGTCACTGCAAACATTCTCGTTTTCGTTCTTCATGAACTCATCAGGCTTTTTGCAGATATCCATTATCATGTTGCCAAGGTCCTTGCCCGAGGTGTCGGTTTCCGCGACAATGGAGCCTATCACATTCTTGCCCACCACTTCTTTTTCCCCATAGCCAAAAAATGCCAGGCCGAAATTGTTCATGAACAATATCTTGCCGGACGCGTCCCATCTGAGAATGATACTGTTCGTACCCTGGAGCAGTTCATCATATTTCTTTTTATAATCTATTATATAAGGCTCCTCCGCTCGACATTCTTATAGCACATAAATTTGTGCTTGAAAAGGATGATGTTGTGTGTTAGTTTTCTACACAAGGAGAAAAAATGCCCAAAGAAACATCTGCTCAGGCCCCAAAGCTTAGTGTTTTCAAGCTGGTAATGATCGCGTCCGCCTTTACGGTGAGCGTCCGCAACCTTCCCATGATGGCCGAAACAGGGTTATATCTAATATTCTTTTCCATTATAGGCGTTATTGCCTTCCTGATACCTTCCGCGCTTGTATCCGCGGAACTGGCAACCGGATGGCCAAAACTGGGCGGGGTCTACGCCTGGGTAAAAGAGGCTTTCGGCAACCGTTGGGGCTTTATGGCCATATGGCTGCAATGGGCGCAAATGCTTTTTGGCATGGTCACGATACTGGCATATGTGGGAGGCTCGCTGGCCTTTGCCGGCGCCCCGGCCCTGGCCGAGAACAATCTTTTCATAGTGGCTGTAATATTAATAACTTACTGGGCCGCTACCCTGCTGAACTTAAGAGGTATGCAGATGTCCGGGATCATAAGCACCGTCTGCCTTATTCTGGGGGTTTTTATTCCCGGCGCGCTCCTTTTTGTGTTCGGGCTGAAATACCTGTTGTCCGGAAACCCAATTCAGATCAGCCTGGCCCTGACCTTCAAAAACCTCATGCCTCCCCTTAACCAATTCAGCACCATCTCTTTGCTGGCGGGTTTTATCTTTGTGTTTTCGGGTATGGAAACCTCGGCCGCGCATGCCAACGAGGTTGAAAATCCGCAAAAGAACTATCCCATAGCCATCTTATGGGCTTCTATTATATTAGTGGTCATAAATGTTATAGGCAGTCTGATAGTGGCCATGGTGATCCCGCAGGACAATATCAATCTCAATTCCGGTATAATGGACATTTTTCAGGCATTCTTCACAATTAACTCGATCAGATGGATGATACCTGTCGTCGCCATACTTACCGGCTTTGGGGCAATTGGCCAGGTAAGCACCTGGATAGTCGGGCCTGTCAAGGGCCTTTTAGCCACCGCGCAGGACGGCAACCTGCCTCCCTTTCTGGCCAGGGTCAACAGGAACGGCATCCCTACCACCCTGCTCATTATCCAGGCCTCGCTGGTCTCGATAATAAGCCTGCTCTTTGTTTTTGTCCCCGATATAAACAATTCTTTCTGGATGCTGCTTGACCTTACCATTTTTCTTTATTTGATAATGTACATCCTTATGTTCGCCGCGGCCATCTATCTAAGGTACAAAGAACCCGACACTCCCAGAGCATACAGGATACCGGGAGGCAATGCCGGGATGTGGTTGATCGCCGGGGCCGGCATACTGGTGTCGCTTTTCACCATTTTCGTTGGCTTCTTCCCTCCCTCCCAGCTCCCTTCGGGCAATCTTCTAGCCTTTGAAGGGTTCAGGGTGATCGGGGCCGTTGTCATGATCGTCATACCGCTTATAATTTTCAGGTTCAGAAAACCAGAATGGAAGGGGAAAAGCTCATGAAAAAAGTGGATATCGAAGCTTTGTTCATCGGACCCAAGTCAGAGAACCAGAAATTCTTCAAAGAGACCCTTAACTTTATGATCGACGAGCACACGCACTGGCGTAGGGACTTTCACCCCGACGACAAGGCGGCGATATCCTTGCACGACCAGTACAGGAAAGATTTCGTGGAAACCCTGCAAAGGACGCAGGAAGTACTGCTGGAGCTGTCCTCAAAGCTCAGGACCAGCTCCATTCCCTGGTTCTCGCCGCGCTACCTTGGCCATATGAATTCGGACACGCTTATGGTATCCAATCTGGCCTATATGGCTACCTTACTTTACAACCCCAACAATTGCGCGTACGAGGCTTCACCGGTCACCACGGCGCTTGAGATCGAGGCAGGCCGGGACCTGGCTCAAATGCTGGGATACGACCCCGAAAAAGCATGGGGGCACATCACCTCCGGCGGAACGGTGGCCAATTATGAAGCGGTCTGGGTGGCCAGAAATCTAAAATCCATCCCCCTGGCTATCAAGGAGGTAAAACCCAAGCTGGTGGCCGGCCTGAGCGATTGGCAGCTGCTTAATATGCCAGTAAAAAAGATACTTGACCTGCTCGACCATATCAAAGCCGCCGGACTGATGGACCAGGTGCGCGACCATTCGGTAAAAGGCATGGGGGTAAATGACGGCCAGCTGGGGAAATTGCTGGTCCCGCAATCCAAACACCTCTGCTGGATAAAGGCCGCCGATATCCTGGGCATTGGCAAGAACAACCTGGTAAGCGTGCAGGTTGACGACAATTTCAGGACCGACCTCAAACACCTGAAGGACACCATAGACCGACTGGTCAAGAAAAAAGTCCCCATCCTGGGGGTAATGTCCGTGGTAGGCTCTACGGAAGAAGGAGCGGTGGACAAAGTTCATGAGGTTGTAAAACTAAGGGATAAATACGAAAAAGAAGGCATATCATTTTACCTGCATGTAGATGCCGCTTACGGGGGATACAGCAGGACGGCGTTCCTGGACGAGGACAACAAGTTCATACCCTACCACCGATTAAAGACAAAGCTAACCAAAGAATGCGGTTTTGAGAGAAAGATAGACTGGCCGCCCAGAGAGGTCTACAACGCCTTCAAAGCCATGTCGCACGCCGATTCCATTACCATAGACCCGCACAAAATGGGTTATGTGCCTTACGCGGCCGGGGCCGTGGTGATGAAGGACAGAAGGATACTTGACCTTATCACCTACTTTGCCGCTTATATTTTTGAAGGCGGCGACAACAACCCCATGCTTTTGGGGGCCTATATACTGGAAGGCTCAAAGGCCGGCGCCACAGCAGCATCTGTCTGGGCCGCCCACCGCGTGGTACCGCTCAACATTACAGGGTATGGAAAGCTGATAGCCAAGGGCATTAAGGGCGCGATAAGTTTTCATCGTTCGCTTGGCGCGCAAAAGCCGTTCGCTGTAGACGGCAGAAGGTTCATCGTAATGCCGCTTACCAAACCCGACTTTAACATAGTGGATTTCGCCTTTAACGAGGTGGGCAATACCAGCCTGAGCAAGATGAACGACCTTAACCAAAAGCTATATGAGCAATGTTCCTACAGTTCGGGTCCTGTCTACAAGGACGATTTCATAACTTCAAAGACCAGCCTGGACACCGACTCGTACGGCAACGCCCCGCTCAAGTTCGTGGAAAAGCTGGGCATAACCAAATACGAATGGGAAAAGACAAAGTCGGTCTATGTTTTAAGGTCCTGCGTGCTCACGCCGTTTTTGGACAGGCATTCGACCTACGACGAATACTGGGCCAATTTCATGAACACCATGAAAAGCAAGCTTGACGTTATCATTAAAAACGGCTGGAAATAATGTGTTATAATTGAAGCATGGTAAAGATCGGAATAATCGGCGGATCAGGGCTTGACGACCCAAAGATACTAAAGAACCCGCGCGATATAGAACTGGAAACCCCGTACGGGAAACCATCATCTCCGCTTGCCTGCGGGGAGATCGAAGGCGTGGAAGTGGCCATACTGGCGCGCCATGGCAGGGATCATTCTGTAATGCCCACCAGGGTCAACTTTCTGGCCAACATTCACGCGCTTAAAGAGGTTGGCTGTACGCACATACTGGCCGCCACGGCCGTTGGTTCTCTTCGGGAAGAGATAAAGCCGGGCAACCTGGTTTTTCCCAACCAGTTCATCGACTTTACCAGACACAGGAATTTGACCTTTTTCCATGACAAAGTTGTCCATACCCCAATGGCAGAACCTTACAGCAAAGAGCTGACGGAGATTCTTTGCGGCGCCTGCGACGAACTTGGTTTTGAATACAACAGGGATGTGACCGTGGTCACGATAGAAGGACCAAGGTTTTCCACAAAAGCCGAAAGCCACATGTTCCGCGCCTGGGGCGCGGACATTATCAACATGTCCACCTGTCCGGAGGTAATACTGGCCAACGAGCTTGGCCTCCCCTACCAGACCATTGCCATGTCAACGGATTACGACTGCTGGAAAGACGACGAGGACCCTGTGACCTTTGAGATGGTAATGGAACGCATGAAAGAAAATGCCGACAGGGTCAAAACCCTTTTGGTAAGATCGATAAGGAGGATCGCCCATGACGATCAAATCAAGGATACGAACAGTCCCGCACTGGCCTAAACAGGGAATAATGTTCCGCGATATCACCACACTGCTCAAAGATCCCGTCGGCCTGCAGATATGCGTTGAAGACTTTGCCGAACGCTACAAAGATACGGATATAGATGTCATTGTTGGCATTGACTCGCGCGGGTTCATACTTGGCGGCGCCCTGGCCTATTTGCTAAAGAAAGGTTTTGTGCCGGTAAGGAAAAAAGGCAAACTGCCGGCCGAGACCGAAAAAGAAGAATACTCTCTTGAATACGGCACCGACATTATCGAAATACACAGGGACGCCATATCGGCCGGACAAAAAGTTTTGATAATAGACGACTTGATCGCCACTGGCGGCACGGCCATAGCCGCGGCCAACCTGGTAAAGAAGCTGGGCGGCGTTGTCCACGAACTTGCCTTCATAATTGACTTGCCAGATATTGGCGGGCGCAATAAGCTTGAAGAAGCCGGCTATTCGGTCTACGCGCAAACAGAGTTCGAAGGCGACTGACCGCTTAGAATTTGATTGACCCGTTAATATCCTGCAGCATCCTGGCCGACTTTTTAAAGGCCGCTTCTTCCTCTGGCGTAAATTCCATGTCTACCACCCGCTCCACGCCATTCCTGCCGATGACCGCGGGAACAGAGATGCAAAGGTCGCTGAAGCCATGATAGTCGTTTATGAGGGTGCTGACCGGATATATCTTTTTCCTGTCGTTCACGATAGAATCTACCAGCGTGGCGGTGGCCATGGCAATGGCATAGTTGGTGAACCCTTTTTTCTGCATTACCGCGTATCCACCCTTTACCGTCTGGTCAAAAAGCTCTTTCAGCTTGTCTTTGGACCTGTCCCTGAAGCGTCGCCCCCCAACTTCGGCGGAAGAGAAGGCCGGGAACTGGGAATCGCCATGCTCGCCAAGGATAAAGGCGTGTATCTCGTCGGGGCAGATCCTGGCCTCGCTGGCAACCAGCGCGCGGAAGCGGCCGGAATCGATCATAGTGCCTGTGCCAATGACCTTTCCGGCGGCAAGCTTTGATATCTTCAAGGCAATGTAGGTCATTATGTCGAGCGGATTGCTTATCAGGATCAGAACAGCCTCGGGACTGGCCTTTACCAGCCTGGGAATAATATCTTTGAAAAGTTCAGTGTTGCCCTGGCACAGGTCCAGGCGTGATTTAATGTCTTTCATGGGAATGGAAGCTGTAATGATGACTATGTCAGAGCCTTTCGTGTCCTCATAATCCCCGGCCACAATGTCCGTCTGCCGGGTAAAGGCGCTGGCATGCAGCATATCAAGCGCGTCACCTTCGGCAAAATTTTTGTTATAGTCAACCAGCATTATCTCGCCAGCAAGTTCTTTCAAAAGCAAGCTGTAGGCTACCACAGACCCAACCCTGCCATCCCCTATTACCGATATCTTTGGCGCTTTATTGATCATTTTTCTTTACCCCCTGTTTTTCATTATTGATCGGACATTTGAAAGGAAAAGAGAGGGTTACCCGCGCCCCTCTTCCTTCCCTGTTGTTTTCA
>JAHJBW010000198.1 GCA_018813405.1 Candidatus Margulisiibacteriota bacterium
CCCAGGCTAAGGGAGATAATGGGGGCCACAGATCCTGCCAAAGCCCTGTCCGGCACCATTCGCGGCGACTTGAAAGAGAAAGACTATTTTACTAAGGACGGCACCATGAAGAACATTGTCCACGGTTCTGACTCTCCTGAAAACGCCAAGTATGAAATGGCAATTTTCTTTGACGAAGGAGGAGCTGTATGAAGATCGCGGTATATAACGGTCCAATAGCGGATGCGTCTGCCGACACGCTGGTAGTCGATCTTTTCAAGGATGCGAAGGAAGTTAGCGGTGCCGCCGCGGCCGTGGATAAAAAGCTTAAAGGAAGGATATCAAAGTTCATCAAAGCCAAAGAGATATCTGGTAGGCTTGGTGATGCTTTCCTTCTATATACACATGGCATGATCACGGCAAAAAGGGTGATCGTCGTGGGGTTGGGTGACAGGGAAAAATTTTCTCTGGACGCGATCAGAAAAGCCTCGGCGGCCGCCATTCGCGCCGCCCGGGCCAATAAAGCCGAAAAGATATCTTCCATAGTGCATGGTGCCGGGACTGGCGGGATCGAACCGGCCCTTGCGGCTCAGGCCATGGTAGAAGGCTCGATCCTGGCTGACTATAAATTTGACGGCTACGCCAAAGAAAAGAAGGATGAAAAAGTAAAGATCAAAAGTTTTACTATTGCGGAAATTGATAAGAAAAAGTTAAAAGCCTTTAAGGAAGGCTCTCGCGTGGGGGAAATACTGGCCAACTGCCAGAACCGTGCGCGGGATATGGTCAACACGCCGTCCAACAAGATGACTCCCAGGATATTTGCCGAACATGCCAGGAAAGAAGCCAGGAAATTTGGGCTTTTATGCACAGTGATTGATCCCAAAAAAGACGGCATGGAATCCATAAATGCCATTGCCATGGGATCTCTTGAGCCCGCCAGGCTGGTGGTACTGTCTTACCGGCACAGCCCCAGGGCAGAGACCGTTGCCCTGATAGGCAAGGGCATCACCTTTGACAGCGGCGGGATATCCATCAAGCCCTCCAGCAAGATGTGGGAAATGAAGACCGATATGGCGGGTGCCGCGGCCGTGCTCGAGGCCATGTGCGCCATTGCCCAGCTAAAGCTTAAAAAGAACATAATGGCGGTCATTCCTTTGACCGAGAACATGCCCTCTGGAGGGGCCCTGAAACCAGGGGATGTGGTGGGGTCTCTTTCCGGCATCACTACCGAGGTCATTTCTACCGATGCCGAAGGCCGCATGATACTGGCGGATGCTATTACCTATGCCAAAAAGAAAGGCGCGCACAAGATAATCGACTGCGCTACCCTGACCGGCGGATGCATCATCGCTCTGGGAGACGCGGCGTCCGGCCTGCTGGGCAACGACGACGACCTTATAAAAAGCATGGAAGATGCCGCGGAAATATCGGGCGAAAAGGTCTGGCATCTGCCATTATTTGATGAGTACGAGGATTATTTAAAAAGCTCGATAGCCGATCATAAGAATTGCACAGAAGGAGGGCGCGGCGCGTCAGCTTCGACAGGCGCCATGTACCTTAAGAAATACGTGGGAGACACGCCCTGGGTGCATTTTGACATAGCCGGGACCGCTTACTTGAGCAAGGCCCAAGGCGCATTGTCCGAGGGAGCCACAGGGGTTCCCATGAGAACGATAATCGAATATTTAAGAAAATGACAAAAGCATTAATTTTGCTATTTTTGTCGCTGTTTATGGCATCATCTGCTTTTGCCGGCTATTTGGTTCAGATAGACAATAGCAATGGCGGAGAGATAGCGGTCATGCGAAGCGGCACCTCAGAGGTCATCGGTCATGTTGTTTATCCTACCATCAAGGTCAACAGCAAGGGGTACACCGCCAGCCAGTGGGTGGCAGGGTCACAGGTGGCGGCCACGGCGGTAAATGCCATCCACATCAAGGTTGACGACGCAAAGACCATCTTTTCGATATTGCCGGCGCAGTTTGTAAGGCCGCAACATGTTGCGGCCTTACGTGGATACCGCTCCTATCTTTCCCCGGACTCTTCCATCTATACGGACATTCCGGCAGGAGAGGGCATATTTGGCGGCGGCTATGCTCCTTATGTTGGCAGCCAGGTACTGATAAATGGAGAAAAAGTAGCAAAAGACCAAACACCAAAAGAAGGGGACCTGATTCAAATAGATATTGAACCGCCTTCTGATGCGCCGAAAGAGCTTGTCTTCGAGAATAAGTTCAAGGGCGCCGTAAAGCTTGTCCACTTCGATGGAAATGAGGAAGTGGTGGGAGAAGTGCTCAGGCCTGTCCAGGGGATCGGACGTTTTGACGGAACGCTGTATTGCGATCCCGGCCGCATACGCGCCAACCACGCGGGGGTAATAGACATATCAACTTCCCCCGTTGGCGAGCTGGGCGGCTTCCAGATTGTGCCTGCCGAGCATGCCCAGAGCCCCGAAATGAAGTATGCGCGCTTGAAAACGCAATGGATGGTGGTTTCTGCGCCATCGCTTTTTGGTCCAGCCATGCCCGGCCAGCCGCCGTTGTTCAGGGCGTACCTCAGGCCGGACTATATGCCCGATGATCTGTCTTCGAACGATTGGTATGACAGGCTGGCGCAAAGGTTTTTGGTGGAAGTAAGGCTAGACGGCAAGGGCGAATGGCAGCCCATGCCGATAGTTGGTCTTGCGCCTGGTTATCCTCTTCCGGAAAGCGCTGATTCCGCCCTGCAAAAAGTCTCAGAAATAAGGATACTATTTCCTGTATTCTGAATCTTGACATATCCGCCTTATCTTGTTAACTTAAATACATGAGAACAATCCTTGTATTAATTCTAATGATCATTTGTGCCTCGACTTCTTTTGCTTTGGTGGGGACCAGGGTTGATGGCGTAAAGCTTATGAATGGGCCGGGTTACGACAACAAGCAAGTAATGGATTTTCCTGAGAACACCCCGCTTAAAGTACTGGCCAAGGCCGGCGAGTGGTGGCAGGTCAAGGATTATTGGGGAGCAAAAGGGTGGGTAGATAAAACCCTGCTTAACAATAAAAGAATGGGTGTTGTGATGCGGTCAAAGGCTACCCTGCGCTCCGGCCCAAGCACCAGGTATTCAAAGCTGCGAACCCTCATTCAAGGCTATGCCGTGGAAATAGTACAGAGCAAGGGACGCTGGTACAAGATAATCGTGGTTGACCCCTCCGAAGGCTGGGAAGGCTGGATACATCAAAGCCTCATCTGGGGATAAGGCGTGATATAATAATATCATGTCTGAAAAATTCTACTTAACTACTCCCATCTACTATGTGAACGATGTTCCTCATATCGGTCATGCCTATACTACCATTGCCGGCGATGTTTTGGCCCGCTACAAGCGCATGATGGGGCATGATGTCTGGTATCTGACCGGCACCGACGAGCATGGGCAAAAGATATGGCGGGCCGCCGAGGCCGCCAAGGAAGATCCTCAGGCCTTTGTTGACAAGAAAGCTGACGGCTTTAAAGAAGCCTGGAAAATTCTCCACATTTCCTATGACGATTTTATCAGGACGACCGAGCCCCGGCATGTAAAGGCGGTCCAGGAAATATTAAGCAAACTTCTGAAGCAGGGCGATGTCTACAAAGGGGAATACCAGGGCTGGTATTGTGTTCCCTGCGAGTCGTACTGGGCGGAGATGGAGCTTAAAGAAGATCCCGAAGGCCGCAAACTTTGTCCCGACTGTGGGCGCGCCACGGAGATATTGAAGGAAGAAAGCTATTTCTTCAAACTTTCAAAGTATCAGGACCAGCTTTTAAAGCATATTGAAGAGCATCCGGGATTTATACAGCCAGAATCGCGGCGCAATGAGATCGTCCAGTTCATCAAGCAGGGGCTCAAAGACCTTTCAGTGACCCGCACGGCTTTCCCCTGGGGCATTCCGCTAAAGGAAGACCCCAAACATGGGATCTATGTCTGGTTTGACGCGC
>JAHJBW010000199.1 GCA_018813405.1 Candidatus Margulisiibacteriota bacterium
GGCAAAATGCAGAAAGAAAGAGAAAAACAATAGCCAGCCTAACATGTAAAGCGAAAACCCGATCTCGCTGCCAGAGACCCGGTAGGGTATTTCAGACGCACTGCAGAAGAACATTGAAAGACAAAGCGATCCGTACAATATTCCCATTGGCCTGCTTAAGCTGGAAAAAGAATAAATGGCCAGGGCCAGGTAAAAGATGGCCAGGTACAACAGGCTCGCGACAAAAAAGAATGTAATAGCGCTCATAAGATTATTTTCCCATTCCCCTTATCTTTTCGACCAATTCATTCTTTTCAAGCTCTTTTTGCATGATCTCGTTGTTGTTTGATGATTCTTCCAAGGCCTTTTTTTCTAATACGAGCCTTTTCTGTTCAAGCTCTTTGGTGTAATTGATGCGCGCCAGCGACTTTCTGCCCAAATTGCTGATTATGGCAGAAGACGTGGGATCGTCATGGAATGTTTTTATAGCATTTTCTGTGGCAAGTTTTATATCGTCTGCGGAGTTCAATGAGGCGATGTCAAAAACGATCCCTTTCAGGGCCTCTTGCTTTTTGAGTTTGGCCGAAATTATGGCCTTGTCCTCTTTTTCTTTCTCCAGGTTGCTTTCTATGTGAGTGATATTGTGAAGCAGGATCAGTATGGCATTGCCTTCCTTGATAAAGTTGGCAGAGGCGGTGAATTTGTTCTTTCCTATCTCGATATAATAATCTAAGAGGCTTCCGTTCCTGATGACTGCATCAATGATTTTCTTAATGACTGCGGGGTCGGTGTCTTTTGCCAGATCATTTTTCAGCAAAAAAATCCCTTCAAGATCGGTGAGCAAGATGGAGTTGCTAAGGGCATTTAACATCTCTTCCTGTGCAACGGCTGGTGTTATGCTAAATGCCTTCAGGTAAACGACCGCGTAAGCTGTTGTTGTCAGTGCTATTATGAGGGAAACGGGAAAGATCGAGGCCAAAACAGAAAAACCAAAAAGGCGGGGGAGCAGTTGAAAGAAGATATCTGCGAACCCTGCTACCACAAAGCCGAATGTAATGATTCTCATGGTCCTTCTTTCTTTTCCTTTTGAGAGAAAATACTTGATCGCAGAAAGCAAAACTGTTGCAATTATGATGAACATCATATAAAGATTAAAGCTCAGGAATAGCGGGCCTCCGATCACCTTGGCGGTATACAGGAGAGAGGGGTTTGTTATGACAATATCTTTGACCATTGAAGCCGGGAAAAAGACCGTTGCCGTCATGAAGAAAACGGTTATTAAAATAAGGGCTGTTTTTGCCCATATAGAGAGCTTCTTTCCCTCGGGGAATATAAGGATGAAAGTGAAAACGCCTGCGAAAGTAATTGGAGATACAGCATAAAGAGCCCTGACTATAAAAAGTTGTAAGCCTGGGTCTTGATTTATGACCTTTATTAACGTTGCCGCGTTCCAGAGAAATAGTCCGCCCAATAAAAAGGCAAAACCCTGATTATTGCGTGAGTATCTGTTCTTGAACAATATATATTGCCCAAGCATAAACATATAGACCGTGGTTGTGAACAATAACGTGATATCTATATAATATTCTATGTTGCCCATAAATTTAGTGTATTATATGCTTTTAATATAAAAATGACCAGCCTATTTTTTTAAGCCGAGAATTTTCTTGCAAACAAGAACGCAAACATAAGCCCTGTTATGATCAACAGCACCTGAGCGTAAGGCCAGTAAATGGTCAGGATCCCTGGGACCTCGGGGGAAAGGCCGTTCATGGCGGGGGTGCCAAAGAAAAGATGGCCCGCGGCCAGATCATATACCCCGTGCAATATGACGCAAGGGATAATATTGCGTGTCAAATAAAAGCAATAGGTGTATGGAAATGCGCCCACCGCAACCGTTATCATGCCGAGTATTGTCAGCAGGAAGGGATTTCCAATGCCGATCTTGCTGTAGATGATGTAATAGGATGGAAGGTGCCAAAGTCCCCAGACTGCCCCCAGGATCAAAGTAGAAGCCAGCAGGTTCCTTTTTTCTGCCAGGGCGGGCAATAGATAGCCGCGCCAGCCGTATTCTTCTCCGAACATTGATGGAAGTCCAGTCAAAAGTGTCAATCCAAAAACTCCCCAGAAGGAGAAACTCATCAATGCAGGGAGAAAGGAGAAGTTTATCTGACCCAGGCCGGTAACATATCCCATCAGGACAACGATTCCCAGCCAGAATATGGGATAGCCAAAGGCAAAAACCAGCGACCACAGGCTTATCCTGCGCGCGAATAATTTGATCTGGTCACTAAAAGGTTTCCTGTCAATGAAGAAAAAGAAGAACGCGGTCAAGGCGGGAACATACATGTAAAAGATCAGCCATTTCCCAGGCAGAATGCCAAGAAAAAGAACGATCTGTACTATCCAGCTTAGCAAGAGGACGGTAATGATGTATAAAATCGCGTGAGATCCCTTCATGATCACAAATTATACTCTTGAGAAAAAGTAAGCACAAGCGAAAATTTGGCCTTTTGGCGTGGTATAATTTACACATGCCCCGCAAATATTTCATCAAAACCTACGGATGCCAAATGAACAAGAATGATTCAGAACGCCTGAGCGGTGTTCTGGAATCGGCCGGGTATCAAGAGACCGGGGATAAACGAGAAGCGGACATCTTGATCATCAACTCATGTACTGTGCGCAAAAACGCGGAAGATAAGGCTTTAGGTTATCTCTCCAGCCTAAAAAAACAGAAAAAAGTTAACCCAAATGTGAAAATTATTCTGGCAGGATGCGTTTCCGCCCAACCGGGCTTTAAACTTGACCTCCCGCACGTTGACCTGGTCTTAGGCCCCAACGAGCCGGAAAAACTGGCGGAGTATGTTGGTGGGAAACTTGGACAACGGCGAGATCCTTCTGTAACCGCGTGGGTGACTATTATGCATGGCTGTGATAATTTCTGCTCCTATTGCATCGTCCCTTACGTGCGGGGACGAGAGCACAGTCGACAGATCGATGATATTCTTGAGGAAATCAAACAAATAGACCTCAACAAACATAAAGAGATCTTCCTTCTGGGACAGAACGTTAATTCTTATAAATATGGTTTGGCAAAGTTATTAGAGGAAATTGGCAAACAAATTGTTCGCCGAAGGCAAGGTGACTTCACCTTGCCTTTGGAAAGAGTGAGCTTTATGACTTCGCACCCGCGGGACATGGGTGATGATATTATCCAGGCAGTGCGGGACATTCCGCAGGTCATCGAATACTTTCACCTGCCCATCCAGCATGGTGATGATCATATTCTTAAGTCAATGAACCGCGGCTACACGCTTGATCAATACCGTGAACTGATCGACAAGGTCCGCAATATGGTCCCAAATGCGGCAATTACCTCTGATATAATAGTAGGATACCCTGGAGAAACAGATAAACAATTCGAAAATTCCCTTAAAGCGATCAGAGAATTTAGCTTTGATACGGTAAATACAACTATGTATTCAATCCGAGAGGGGACCGCTGCGGCCAAACTTACCGATCAAGTGCCCCTTAAAGTCAAAAAAGAGCGTTTGCAGGTGATAATGGATGTGGTAAGGGAGGTGGCCCTTGAAAACAACAGGCTGCTAATTGGTTCAAAACAAGAAATATTAATGGACCATCCCAAAGCCGGCAGGACCAGGGGGCAGAAGATCGTGAAGATAATCAATGAAGGCGGGAAATCGATTTCCCGCCTTCATAAAGAAAACTTGCTCGGCCAGTTGGTCAATGTTAGAATTAAGTCGGCCAAAAGTTTTGTATTGGAAGGAGAACTAATATGATGACACCCGGCATAGAAGACCTGAAGATATTCTACGGCACATCCCACCCCGAACTCGGAGAAAAAATAGCCAAGTACCTTAATTCAAAACCGGGCGAGATCAAAATATCCAGTTTCTCCGGCGGGGAGATATATGCCCGCATAAAGGAAAACATCCGCGGCCAGCACTGCGTCATAATTCAAACCTGCACAAAAACAGTAAATGACGACCTTATGGAATTGTTCATAATCGTGGATGCCATGAAACGGGCATCTGCCAAGACCATTACTGCTGTCATACCTCTCTTCGGATATGCGCGTCAAGACCGAAAAGCAGCTTCGCGAGAGCCGATCTCGTCGAGGCTGGTAGCGAATTTGCTGGAAACCGCGGGCGTGGACAGGGTTGTCACCATGGACCTGCATTCTGACCAGATACAGGGTTTTTTCAACATACCAATGGACACCTTAACTGCCCTGCCGCTATTTGAAAAATATATCCAAAGTAAAGGCCTAAAGGACCTTATCGTGGTGGCCCCCGATGTGGGCCGCGCCAAGGTCGCGAAAAAGCTGGCCGACCGGCTTGGGGCAGAACTGGCGATCCTGCACAAAGTGCGCAAGGAGCATCAAAAATCGGATGTAACTCATGTGGTGGGCGATGTCGCGGGCAAGACGGTCATCATTACCGACGACATGATCGATACGGCAGGAACCATCACCAACGGCGTGGACGCACTTCGTAAAGATGGGTGCAGCCAGGATATCTATGTGGTTGCCACCCACGCGATCTTCTCGCCGCCCGCCGTGGAAAGGTTGAGCAAGGCCAACTTTAAAGAAGTAGTGGTCACGGATTCTTTGCCCATTACCAAAGAAAAGCAGTTCAAGGGATTGAAAGTGCTTTCTTCTGCAGAATTGCTGGGCGAGGCGATCAAGCGGAATTACGAGAACCGGTCCATAAGCTCGCTGTTTGATTAAAAGACCTCACCCCTGTCCCCTCTCCTAGAAGGAGAGGGGAAGAAAGCAAGGTTTCCCTCTCCATGATATGGAGAGGGATAAAGGGTGAGGAAGAAAAAAGGGAATCAAAATGAAAAAAGTTAAGATAGGTATTTTAGGATATGGTACGGTAGGGGCCGCGGTTGACAAGCTCATTAGAAAGAACCACAAAGAAATACTGGAAAAAGAGGGCCTTGATCTGGTCATTGAAAAGATCGCCGATACTAACCCCAGGATAAAGCATTCTCATCTGGTCCGGGACGCCGGCAAAGTAATTGACGATCCGGAAATTGATATTATCGTCGAGACCATTGGCGGAGAATCTCCAGCCAAGAGTTTTGTTTTGCAGGCTTTACGGAACGGCAAGCATGTTGTAACCTCCAACAAGGAATTGATAGCCAAGAATATGGATGAACTGGCAAGGACCGCGCGAAAGAACGGCGTTTCCCTTTTGTTCGAGGCCTCTGTCGGAGGAGGCATACCCATAATCGCGGGAATCAGGGATTGCCTGGTGGCCAATAGAATTGACGAGGTCTATGGCATTGTGAACGGCACCACCAACTATATCCTTTCCCAGATGGAAGAGTTTGGCAAAGAGTTCAAGGATGCCTTGAAGGAAGCCCAGCAAAAAGGTTACGCGGAAGCTGATCCCAGAAACGATATCGAAGGCTACGACGCCGCCTTCAAAGCCGCCATACTTGCTTCGGAGGCTTTTCAGGTAAAGGTCAACTGGCGCGATGTTTATCGCGAGGGCATAACCAGGATTACCCAGGAAGATATTGGCTATGCCAACGAGTCTGGCTATGCCATAAAGCTTGTCGCCATTGCCAAGCGGCATGTTGATGGCAAGATAGAAGTTCGCGTACATCCGGCGCTAATTTCCATGGGCCTGCCCCTTGCCTACGTTTCCGGGGCCATGAACGCCATCTACATAAAGGCCGACCCCGTGGGCGAGCAAATGTTCTATGGCCAGGGCGCGGGGGGAGGGCCTACGGCTTCGGCTGTGGTGGCGGATATAATTTCAGCGGCAAGGGGGCAGTTGCCAGAGGCGGGCGGAAAGACAAAAGCGGTCATTAAAGATATAGCTGACACAAAGAGCCGCTATTATGTCCGCTTAGCTGTGCCCGACAAATACGGTGTGCTGTCGAAGATATCAAAAGCCTTTGCTGATGAGAAGGTTTCCGTGTCAAACGTCATCCAGCGAGAGACCACCGGTACTTACGCCACCCTCATCATCATACTCCATGAGATCGAGGAGAAAAACCTGAGCGCGGCGCTGAAAAAGATCAAACAACTGCATGTGGTCAAAAGCATAGACAATGTAATCAGGGTGGGGCTGTGATCAATACGCCGAATATTTCAAGAAAATGCTAATAAGAAAAGCGCCCAATCCAAGAAAAACAATAGCCATAATGTAATGTTTGGCGAAGACGAACGAATCGACATTGAACACGCTGGTGTCATACCTTTTGACAAAAAACCTCTGATTGAAATACTTGTTGAACTTTACGAATCGTTCAAAAAACAACAGCATTGACAGTCCGGTGGCCAGCGCAACCAGGCCGGCAATAAGAACGATGGTTTTTAAGATAACCAGTAATAGCATTTGAAATAATATAGCACAATCCCCGGCTTGAGAAAACAGGTTTTTCGTTGTATACTGAAAAGTCCCAGCATATATAATAATAACTTGCCTTGATGAAGGGAGAAGTGTAATGGATAATTTTGATAAACGCCACGTCTGTGATGAATGCAATCAAAAGCCGGCGACGGTTCATGTGACCCGCATTGTGAATGGCCAGAAGGTAGTAAGGCATCTGTGTTCGGATTGTGCTGAAAAGCTTGGTTTTATGTCGGCCGACATGTCCTTTCCTGGATTTTTTGAGATCCCGGATATCTTCACTTCGTTCTTCAAGCGACGTCCCGAGAGGATATATGACTATTTTTCCGATTCCGCCCAAAATGCCATACATCTGGCCAGGGAAGAAGCCAAGCGCCTTAAGCATTCCCATCTGACGCCGGAACATCTCCTGCTGGGGCTAATAAAAGAAGAAAGCCTGTCTTACAACATACTGGAGGGGCTGGGCATCAATCTTGTCGAGCTTTTCTCTGATATCGAATCCCTTATAGGCAGGGGAGATGTTTCCAGAAAAGAGATAACCCTGTCTCCCCGCGCAAAAAAGGTGCTGGAGCTTTCCTATAATGCCGCCCGCGAACTTGGCCTTAACTTTGTAGGGTCCGAACATATTTTGCTGGGCATTATCCGCGAGGGTGAATCGATCGCCGCCCAGTCACTTAGAAAACGGAAGGTCACATATGACAAGGTATTAAATCAGCTCATCGAAGAGATCGAAAAAGGCCGTCCGCAGCAGCAGCTCCCCCCTGAAGAGCCTCCCCAATTTGGGTCCGAGGACTTGCCTATTGAAGGAATGGGGCCCGGAGGCATGGAAGGCGGGCCGGAAGGATTTTTCGGCATGCCCGGCTTTGGCATGGGGGGGACTGCCATGAGGCCGCAACAGGCCAAGACCGCACTCTCGTCATTTGGCCGTGACCTTACTGATGACGCGAAGAACGAAAGGCTTGATCCGGTAATTGACAGGGAGAAGGAAGTTGACCGAGTTATCCGAATACTCTCACGCCGCACGAAGAACAATCCCGCCCTGCTGGGCGATCCAGGTGTCGGTAAGACAGCTATTGTTGAAGGACTGGCCAACAGGATAATATCCGGTGAAGTCCCTGATGTCTTGCGCGACAAGCAGATCTTTGCCCTGGACCTGGGAGGCATGGTCGAGGGTACAAAATATCGGGGCGAGTTCGAGGCCAGACTAAAAAAAGTGATCGACGAAATACTCAAAAAGAAGAGAAAGATAATACTTTTTATTGATGAGCTTCATACTCTGGTGGGCGCGGGCGCCGCGGAAGGCGCCATTGACGCCGCCAACATGCTAAAACCGTCCCTGGCGCGAGGAGAACTGCAGGTGATCGGCGCCACCACGGTTGACGAATACCGCAAGAATATTGAAAAGGATCCTGCCCTGGAGAGAAGGTTCCAGCCGGTAATGATCAATGAGCCTACCAAGGAACTGGCCATCCAGATACTAAAGGGCATCAAGCATAAATATGAACAGCATCACTCGGTCAGGATCCCAGATGCCACCATCGTTGCCGCGGTTTCGCTGGCCGACAGGTATATAACCGACCGTTTCCTGCCGGACAAGGCCATTGACGTTATGGATGAGGCGGGTGCCAAGGTCAGGCTGCGTTTGCTGGCTCCAACAGATGAGCAAAAAGAGGTCAGGCAGCAGCTGGAGGACGTAAAAAAGGAAAAGGAAGAGGCCATAACCGCTCAGAAATTCGAAAAAGCCGCCTCTCTGCGCGATAAGATCAACGCGCTTGAGGACAGGATCAAAAAACTGCAGGAAAAAGCCAGGGGCGAAGGACGCATGGCCACCGTTACCGAGGACGACGTATCCGAAGTGGTATCCGATTGGACAGGGATCCCCGTGATAAAGCTTACCGCGGCCGAGACCGAAAAACTGGTCAGGATGGAAGAAGCTTTGCACAAAAGGGTGATCGGGCAAGAAGAAGCAGTGGTTGCCATTTCACAAGCGATCCGCCGCGGCAGGGCCGGCTTAAAAGCTCCCGAACGGCCAGTAGGCTCATTTATCTTTGCCGGGCCGACCGGGGTGGGTAAGACCGAAGTAGCGCGCCGCCTGGCGGAGTTCTTGTTCGGCACCATGGATGCCATGGTCCGCGTTGATATGTCCGAATACATGGAAAAGCATTCTGTTTCCCGTTTGACCGGAGCGCCTCCGGGATATGTTGGCTATGAAGAGGGTGGGGCTCTTACCGAGGCTGTACGCCGCAAACCCTATTCTGTCATCCTTTTTGACGAGATAGAAAAAGCGCATCCCGATGTTTTTAACGTGCTGCTGCAGGTGCTCGAGGATGGAAGACTTACCGATTCCAAAGGGCATACAGTGGATTTCAAGAATACTGTCATCATAATGACCACCAATGTTGGCCAGAGGCAAATAGTAAAAGAAGGCGCCATAGGATTTATGACGCGCGAGGACAGGGAAGCCTCGTACGAAAAGATGAAAGACACGGTTATGGAAGACATGAAGAAAGTCTTCCGTCCCGAGTTCCTTAACAGGATAGATGAGATAATCGTGTTCCATCCGCTGGATGAGGGCCAGCTCAAACAGATAGCCGGTCTTATGATATCTGACGTTCAAAAGAACGTTGAATGCAATCAAATGAAGCTGGAAATAGCCGACGAGGTCAAGGCCTTGATAGTTAAAGAAGGCTTTGATCCCAAGTTCGGGGCACGTCCGCTAAGGCGAGCGGTGCAGAAATTTATCGAAAATCCCCTTTCCAATGAGATCATAGAAGGCAAGTTCAAGGCCGGGGATGTCGTTATGGCCAGCGCGGACAAGAACAAAGTTGTCTTCGAGAAGATCGACACTTTCGACGTAAAACCCAAAGCCGACGTTTGCGAAGACACCTCCATAACCAGGCCAAAACCCACCGAGGTGAAAGAATCGGGCGATGAGGAAAGAAGAAAGCGCGGCCGAAAAAGAACTAAGTAAGAGCCTATGAGAACGTATAGCCCTGCCGAAATAGAAAAAAGATGGCAGAAAGAATGGGAGCGAAAAAAGCTTTTTGAAGCTCCCTGCGATTCCCAAAAAGAAAACTACTACGCCCTGGTAATGTTCCCTTATCCTTCCGGCAACCTGCACATGGGCCACGTCAGGAACTATGCCA
>JAHJBW010000020.1 GCA_018813405.1 Candidatus Margulisiibacteriota bacterium
CGACTGTAAGCTGGTACGTAAGGAGCCTGCCGCGCCATATCGCCAAGTCCGAGGCCGATGACCTGGCCTCGGAGGCAAGGATCGCTTTTGTCGATGCCCTGAAGACCTGGGACCCCAGGCGCGGAGAGCTGTGGTCATTCGTAAACTTCCGGCTTAAGGGCTCCATGCAGGACTACCTGCGCAAAAAGAAAATGGACACGGTCTCCGGCATGCACGAATGGATCAATTCCGCCGCGCATGTATATCTTGCCTTTAACAGGGAAGCCATCGTGCACGATTCGATCGACGACATCCTGCACGTGGATACCGCCCTGCAGGGGCTGGAGGAGAGGGAAAGGACCGTGGTGGAAGAATACTATAAAAAGGACAAGACCTTCAAGGAGATCGGGGATGAGATAGGACTATCCGAATCACAGGTAAGCCGGATCTGCAAAGAAGCCACCAATAAGATGAGAAAGACAATGCTCCCCAAGAAACAGCCGCCCCACGAGCAGACCGCTCATTGATATTTACCCGCCTCCATACAGCTTGCATGCGTATTAAAATTTAAGGTAAAATAGGTATATCCAATACCTTCGGGCTAAAGTGAGCCAGCTCACCGAAGCCACGAAGGGCGTAGGTGAGCGGGAGTAGCTCAGTTGGTAGAGCTTCTGCTTCCCAAGCAGAAGGTCGCGGGTTCGAGCCCCGTCTCCCGCTTTTTCATATAGGGCGCGGTAGCCAAGTGGTAAGGCGGCTGTCTGCAAAACAGCAATACGGCGGTTCGACTCCGCCCCGCGCCTTTGGGGGCAGTTAGTTCAGTGGTAGAACGCTTCCTTGACACGGAAGAGGTCAGTGGTTCAATCCCACTACCGCCCATTGTAGAAATTTATCAGTTGAAAGTAGTAAGTAGTCATTAGTAATCTACTTATAACTAACAACTTACCAATTACTACTTACTAAAATGATAATTATTATCGGTGGAGGCATAATCGGAGTTTCAATAGCTTTTCACCTTGCCCAAGCAGGTATCAAAGACATCGTCCTTATTGAAAAAGAAAAACTCCTGGGCACCGGCGCCACGCAATATTGTTCTGGAGGCGTAAGACACCAATTTACAACGCCAATCAACGTGCTGTTCTCGATCGAATCCATGGAAACCCTGAATGCTTTGGCAAACAAGATCGATTACAAGAAATACGGTTATCTGATCCTTGATATGGAAACAGACAGCCTACCCCGCGTAAAAATGCAAAATGAACTTGGGGTGGATTCGCAATATTTAACCCCAACACAGATCAAGGAGAAATTTCCGTTCCTTAATATAGACGGGGTTTTAAGCGGGAGTTTTTTCTCCGAGGACGGTATCGCCGATCCTGCTTCCCTGCTTGAATACTATGAGAAGGAAGCCAAACGAGCCGGGGTCACCTTCAAGCTGGAAACCACAGTCGAGGAAATCCTCAAAGACGACAACAAAGTGACCGGCGTTAAAACAAACAAGGAAACAATAAAGTCAGACTGTGTGATCCTTGCCGCCGGCGTAGACTCCCCTCCCCTATGTCTAAGCCTGGGCCTAAGCCTGGTCATGAACAAGCGGCGCAAATATGTGTTGGTCATCGACGGGTTCAAAAAGCCCTTCCCTTTGGTCATGGAGATCCCCACCGGCTGGTATATCAAGAAAGAAGGCGATGACGCGCTGGTTGGAATGTCCGGCAAGCTTGAGGAAGTCGACTATGAAAAACAGGAAGAAAGCACGGAGGAAACCATTGAAGCTACTATGCACAGAGTAAAAGGCTTGGAGGACGCGGGCGTCAAGAAAGTTTTGAGCAGTATGAGCGACGAGACGCCCGACAAACACGCGGTCATTGACCAACCCATCCCTGGCCTGATAATTTGCACCGGCTTTTCCGGCCACGGGTTCATGCACTCCCCCGCCGCGGGCAGGATAGTGGCGCAGATGGTAAAAGGCGAAAAGCCCTGTATTGATATTTCTTGCTTGAAACTTGACCGTACCCCCATTAAAGAATGCATAGCGATTTAAAATATGGTAAAATGAACCTGATGATCCAAGAGAAAGCAAGAATCGTAGAACACCAGCAGATCGCTCCAAATTACTACAAATTAACCCTTTTGTCGCACTATATCTCTTCTAACACCTTGCCCGGACAATTTATCGAAATACGGGTCTGCGACTTCACCGTCTGCCCGCTTTTAAGACGCCCGTTCTCAATTCATGGGACCAATAAAGATAAAAAGACCATCGAGATACTTTACGAAGTAGTAGGACTGGGAACTGAAGTGCTCACAAAGCACCAGATCGGGCAGGAATTGGATATCCTGGGCCCGCTGGGAAATGGCTTCACCATAAAAAAGAAAGGCAAGATCGCCATCCTGGTTTCCGGCGGCATGGGCGTTGCGCCACTAAAAGCACTGGCAGAACACATAAAAGCACCGGCCAGGTATGTTTTTATGGGCTGTAAAAAAATGGACCAGGTCGTGTGCGAAAAAGACTTTTCAAAACTGGGCTTTGAGGTGCAGGTGGCTACCGAGAACGGCTCTGCCGGCAAAAAAGGCCTGGTCACGGACATCTTGAACGGTTTCATCGACTCGGCGCAACCCTCGGAGCTAAACGAGATAAATATTTACGCCTGCGGGCCAAAGGCCATGCTAAAAGCAGTGTCCGAGATCGCACAGCAGAAAAAGCTGAACTGCCAGATCTCGATGGAGGCCTATATGGCCTGTGGCATTGGCGCCTGCAAGGGCTGCGCGGTCAAGACCACCAAAGGCATGAAGATGGTTTGTAAGGACGGGCCGGTATTCCCCGCCCAGGAGATAATATGGCCGATCTAAGCATGGAAATAGCCGGCCTCAAATTAAAGAACCCTGTTATGGTCGCTTCGGGCACCTTTGGCCACGGCGAGGAGTATTCCGAGCTGATCGATCTGAGAAAACTGGGTGCCATTGTCACCAAAAGCATTACAGTAAGTCCAAGGGAGGGCAATCCCCCACCCCGAATCGTTGAAACTCCCGCGGGGATGTTGAACTCCATAGGGCTGGAAAACGACGGGCTCAAGAAGTTCATCGAAGAACACCTGCCCTTTCTGGCAAAGTTTAAGACGCCTGTCATAGCTAACATTGCCGGCGAGACCCAAAAAGAGTTTGAGGAGCTGGCCAGCACCCTTTCCAAAGAAAGACAGGTCAAAGCGCTCGAGGTCAACATCTCCTGTCCCAACGTGGAGCATGGCGGCATGCAGTTCGGCTGTTCTCCGGTAGGCACCGAGGAAGTCGTAAGGGCGGTAAGGGCGGCCACCGACATGCCTTTAATAGTAAAGCTAAGCCCCAATGTGACCGACATAACCGAAATAGCCAAAAAGGCAAAAGACTCTGGCGCCGACGTCATCTCGCTCATAAATACGGTGATGGGCATGGCCATAGATGCCGAGACCAGAAGACCCAGGATCAACCGCATTGTCGCAGGCCTGTCGGGCCCGGCCATAAAGCCAATAGCGCTGAGGATGGTGTGGCAGGTGGCGCAATCCATAAAGCTTCCTGTGATCGGTATTGGGGGGATAATGAACGCCCGCGACGCGCTTGAATTTTTTATCGCCGGCGCCTCGGCTGTGCAGATCGGGACCGCGAATTTTGTGGACACACAGGCCTCAATAAAGACCATTGAAGGGATAAACGAGTATCTTGACAGAAAAGGCATCAAAGACATCAAAGGGCTCATCGGAACTCTTAACAAGTAAGCTCATCAAAGCCCCCCACTATATTACTACCCGTGGGTTTGATCTGAATAAGATAGATTTTCGGCAGGTAGTGACAGCCGAACAGGTCCACTCCAACAGGGTTGCCGTCGTGGGAAAGACCGACTTGAGCAAAACAATTCCGGGCGCAGACGCCCTGATCACCGCGGAAAAAGAAGTAGCCCTTGCCGTAAGAACGGCAGACTGCGTGCCGGTGTTCCTGTATGACGATAAAACGCCCGCTGTGGGACTGGTGCATGCGGGGTGGCGCGGTACGGCCATGAACATTACTGCGAAAACGCTACGTACGATGGAAAAAGAATTCGGCTCTCGGCCAGAGGATGTTAAGGCGTGGATCGGCCCGTGCATAAAGGCCTGCTGTTACGATTGTGATCTGGTAGAGCTTAATCTCTACCAGCTTATCGGGTCCGGTATCGAGGCGGAGAGAGTAGAAGTCTCCCCTTTGTGCACCGGGTGTGAGCAAAGCTTATTTTACTCATACAGACGTGATGGTTCCGGTACGGGGAGACTCTACTCTTTAATAAGTATCCCAATTTAACAGGTCGTTGTTGATCATGTCCTGCACCAGTCCGGTGCGATAGAGCATCTCCACCGCTTCCGCCCTGCTTAAGGATTTACCCGGCTCAAACATTTTGTTCTGCAAATAGGCCAGTATGCCTGCCCTGTCGGCCCCCGCGATGATCTGGCTGGCCCAGTGAGAATCGTTTATGTCAGGATAATTTTCCTGATAGTCCGCTTCTTTGATCCCGGCGAACCTGGCGATCATGGCCAGGCCTTCGGCGCGGGTAATGTTACCCCTGGGTTTGAAACTGCCGTCAGGATAGCCTTTTACTATGCCATGTTTGGCGGCCCTCAAGATGTAAGGCGCGGCCCAGTGGTCCAGCTTCAGGTCGCTGAAACTGCTCTTTTCGATTTTGTCTTCAAGTTTTTTGGTCCTTACCAGTAAAGTGGCAAGTTCCGCGCGGGTAATGCTCCCTTCCGGCTTGAAATCGCCGCCTGGGTAACCGTTGATAATTCCTAACGTTGCGACATAGCCTATCTGGTCCGCGGCCCAGTGGTCAGGGGCAACATCGGGGAAATCTGCCAGCCTGCAAACGCGGATGCTGTCGGTCTCGAGAGAATTTTTTCTGACGTCAAAACCCTCAACCTTGATCTTATTCTTGCCTATCTTAAGCTCTCTCTGCTTTGTGAAAGAACCGTCTTTTTGAAGGGGCTCAAAAGCGTCATCAATGGCCAGGTACCTTACCTCCTCAAGGGTTGTGCCTTCAACTGTCACCAACGCCTGTTTGAGAATGGACTTGTCCTCGGGGCTGGTGACCTTGACATAGTCGGTCCTGGGTTCGTCGAACGGCACGCCATAGGTTATAGAGAAAAATGAGTTGTTGGTACCCGGCGCGCCAACAAATTCATGGTACGCGTAATCGAAACGGAAGCTCTTGTAAGTAAAACCAACTCCGGCGGTCAGGTTGTTAACCGTTATCTTTGATCCGTTGGCGTCCTCGCTGGCATCCTGATCAATACCGGCGCGTATGGTTATCATGGACATGGGTGACCATTCAACACCAGTATGGTAAAGCATAGGAAAATCGGCTGAAGTAGGATGAGATTCTATGTCAAAAAGAAAGTCTACTTTTTGGCCGTGGAATTGCCTTAACGCGCCGGATTCGCCAAGTACGTTGAGGGCTATGCCGGTGGTAAGCTCAACAGGAAAAGATTCTTCGTGTCCGTTCCCATAGACCAGTTTTCCGCCCATGTCGGCCGGAAGCAGATTGCGAGCTGAAGCCCCAATGGACAGGTAGTCAAGAGGCCTGACTATGACACCCATATCAAGCTCGTTGCCATATCCGTTGGCGTTAGTTATGTCCGCTCCGGAAATGCCTGTGGAGAATATTTTTAAGTTGGTGCCAAAGTCAACTTTTACCGGCAGGTTGTCAATGCTTCTGGAATAGGAAAGAAGCAGTACATTGTTGAAATAGCTAATGGGAGCCAGTGAATAATCGAATTCATAGATCGGGTCCGCTTCCGTGCCTTCCATCAGTTTGCTGGCGTGGTCGTCCCCCACAAAAGATCCGACAATGGCTACGCCTATATTGCCAAGGTTGGTGGGATAAACGCCGGCAAAATTGAGATAGCTGAACTCGTCAAGGACCTTGCCCGACATGCTGGTCAACTGCCATTGCGAGATGGATGCAAGGCCGGCAGGGTTGGAATAGATGGCGTTAATATCTTGAGAAAGTGTAGAAGCCGCTTTGCCCAGGGCCAGCGTCCTTGCGCCGCAGGAAATGTTGGTGGGGTCCGGAGCTGCTGTCGCCAGCGCTGCCGCAGAAACCGCGACTATCAGGATCATTAAACTAAATACTATTTTTTTCATCGGGTATTATTACACCTCTTTTAGAAAAAACAAAAAATGTGCCTAGGCTTGAGAAGATTCTTGTTTGGTGTGAAGACAATTAAAGCAGGCGGCTACTTCTGTCGCTTCCTTTATGCCCTGTTCAGACAAAACGCGCAAAGCAAAAGCCTGCGCCGGGTGGAGTTCCTGCTGACTTGATATCTCAGCAATAGCAGCAGAAGGGTCTTGCCCAAAAAGTCTGGAAACACTGTATTGAATATCTAAGCTTATGTTGTCCATCACGTCTATATATCTATCGTGGCTCGGGCAGTTAAACTTGCATGGGATGGGGGATTATTTGTGGCTAATTTTTGACTTCTTTATGCAAAATATTATGTTTTATTTCTAAATATCAACTCACGGCTCAGCAGATTAATGGCCCTAATGCCGGAAAGATCAAAGAGCAGTTCCCTGACCCTGATCGAGGCAACGTGGCGGACCTCCTTTGTGAAAAGGTTTATACAGAGCGCGGCCAGGAACCTTACAAGCCCTGAAAGGACGAACAGAGAAAAGAACACCGAACCATGAAGCGGCGGGATATGCCTGAACAAATAGCCGCCCAGCAAGGCGCCTACCCCAAGACCAAGACCGGAAAGAAAGTTGAAGTAGGAGATTGAGCGCTCTCTTCTGGCCTGGATGGCAGAGTCGTAAACAAAATTGGCGCTGCACAAGTTAAGCCCTGCCCAGATGAAACCGCCAAACACCTGGATACAGAACAGGTATTCGAAATTAGTTGAGACCAGCCACAAAAAAGGTATCACAGATGCCAGCAGTGTGTTGAGCTTTAAGATAGTCATATTGCCGTATTTGTCTGCATACCTTCCCCAGTAAAATTGTGAAAGATAGGTGGTGATGACCGCCGCGCCGATCAGGATGGAATAGCCCAGATAGTCGATCCTGAGCTCCTTGAGCATGTAAACGGCAAAAAAGGGAGACGCGATAGAAACGCCTGACATCATAAAAGCCATCAACACCGATGACCTGGTAAAATTATCGTTCTTGAAGTTTGCCAGGAACTGCACGAACGAAAAATAATGAGTGGGCTTGACCTTCCATTTGGGTTCATAAAGCTGGCTAAGAAATCCAAAGGAGACCAGCCTTGAAAGGGATGCGAGGGTCATCAGCAAAGCAAACCCCCAAAAGAGACTGTGGTATTCAAAAAAGTTGAGCAGCAACCCCCCCCCAATAATGCTTACGCAGTAAACAATCCCCAGTATGGTGTTTCGTAAGCCAAAGAACTGTCCTCTTTTATTGTAGGGTACATATTCGGATATCAAAGAAGCCCAGGCCGGCGCGGCTATCATATTAAGACAAGAAACGACCGCGAACAGGACTATGAATACCATTATCCTGTGGTGAGGGAAAAGGAAGGGAAGCAAGTAGGTGGGCAGCCACAGCATCCCGGCCAGAAAAACTGAAAAGGTCATAAGTTTTTTGCGCGACTTCAGGGAATAAGTAATATTGGCAGAAAAGATCTGTATTATAGAAACCAACGAGTTCCTGACAAAATTAAGCATGCCGATGCCAAATCCGTTGGCGCCAAAATAAAGAGCTATTGGGGTTGAGAACTGGTCAACTATGGCAAATTGAATAGAGGCAAAAATACCGTCCCAAAAAGAATACTTGATGCTATTCCTGATCTTTGTCCGCTTTTGTTTGAAGATCCACGGGTTGATCATGTCTCTGGGGCTAATTATAACCCACCCTGCCGAGATTCGCTACACCCACTGTCAGAAAACGCTACACTTCGACTCCCCCTCGATTCGCTTCGCTCTCTCGGGATTCGCTCAGTGTAAACACATTTTTGCCTGCACCGAGCGAGGAGCCCCTCGGATCCTGAGACCTCGGGATCGAAGGACAAGGCGACGAGTCGAGGTGGCATGAAAATTGCTAGATATGGGACTGTAAATGAAAGGAGGTGAAAAAGATGGGTAATTTAAACAGAGCTATCCTGACCGGAAGACTGACCAGGGACCCTGAAGTGCGTTATACAAAAAACAATAACGCGGTAACTTCGTTCTCTCTGGCGGTCAACCGCGGGGGCAAAGACACCGAAGCCGACTTTATCAACTGCGTAAGCTGGGGAAAGCTGGCCAAGATATGCGGGGAGTTCCTTAAAAAAGGCCGTATGGTCGCGGTAGAAGGCAGGATACAGGTAAGAAAATACGAGACCAAGGACGGACAGCAAAGGACCGCCACGGAAATTGTTGCCTCGAGCATGCAAATGCTGGACAGCAAATTTCACAACGCGTCCGAAAAGGCCGAAGAACTGGTCGAAGTATGACAGGAATGCCCCCGGGTGGAGCGGTATCTTCACCCGGGGCTTTCTTATGGTATAATCAGGGCATGTTTGTCAGAGTAATGTCTTACTTCTTCATTATAACCATATTGCTGGAAGGCATTTCCTTTGGGGACGTCATCAATCTGCCGGCGCCGAAATCCAGGGGAAAGGTAACCGTAGAAGAAGCTGTCCAGGGCCGCCGGTCCTACCGTGAATTCCATCCCAACGAGCTCAACCAGGAGCAGATATCACAATTGCTCTGGTCCGGCCAGGGCATAACCGACAATGATTTCGATCTGCGCGCCGCTCCTTCCGCAGGAGCGCTCTTCCCCCTCCAGCTCCTGCTGTCCAAAAAAGACGGCCTTTATCGCTATGTCCCGCAGGGACACAAACTTCTTAAAATGTCCGGCGAGGACAAAAGGCCATCCCTGGTCAGGGCCGCCCTGGGACAAAAGTTCCTGGGCGATGCCCCGTGCGTTGTCGTTATAACCGCGCTTTTCGATAAGTCTCGCTCCAAATATGGGATGCGCGGCGACAGATACGCGTTTATGGAGGCTGGCCACGCCGCGGAAAACATTTGCCTGCAGGCCGTGGCGCTGGGACTGGGATCCGTGGTGGTTGGGTCTTTCTGGGACAATGCCATAGCGGCGGCGCTTGAACTGCCTGCCGGAGAAACTCCCGTTTACATGATTCCTGTAGGTTACATTAAACAGTGAAACGAAAACCCCTGGATAAAAAGATCATAATACTTCGACTGCTTATGGTGCTGGCCATTGTCACCGGCATACTTTATTACTATGCTTTTATATTTGCTCCCGGCAGGATCCCTTTTCCCTTGAGGATAGCAACATGGAAAAAACCGGTCGACGTCCTTATACTGGGCACCGATATTAGCTACGATGCCGAGACGCACAAAGTACGTAAAGACCTGCCGGTAAGAAGCGATACCATGATCATAATGCACTACGACCCCTCCAGGGCAAAGGTTGTATTCTTGTCCGTGCCGCGTGATACATATGTAAATATCGAGGACTTCAGGCCCCACAAGATAAATGTGGCCTTTGCGCGGGGAGGCAAAGACCTGACGCTTAAATCCGTTAACGATCTGACGGGACTGGACATAAAAAAATATGTCATCGTAAATACTCGCGGCCTTATCAAGCTGGTCGACCTTGTTGGCGGCGTGGAGGTCGACGTACCCAAAGACCTGTATTATGTGGACAGGGCCGGCGGCATAAATATCAATCTAAAAAAGGGCCCGCAAAAACTTGGGGGGAAAGAGGCCGAAGGTTTTGTCAGGTTCCGCATGGACATTTGGGGTGATATTGGCCGCATTGAAAGACAGCAGATGTTCCTCAACGCATTCTTCAAGGCCGCGTGTTCGCCGCTAACAATACTGAAAGCCCCTTTTATACTCAAGATAATCACTGCCAATTTAGAAAGCGATCTGAGCCTGAAAGATTTTATCATCCTGGCTAACACTTACAGGATGGGAGGGTTAAAAGAGGTGAAGACCTTTACCGTTCCCGGCGAACCGGGCTATAACGAAGTGGGATCTGTGTGGCTGGTGAACAAAAAGGAACTTTCAGAGCTTATCTCCGCCAATTTCTAGGCCTGGCTATCAAATAGTGGGACTATTTTCTTTGCGTCAACATCTACCAAACCCAAATCGCTAAGCCTGAGCTCGGGGATAGTGGGCAGGGCCAGGTAGGAAAGCGCCTCAACAGCATTATCAAGCTTCGATCCCATGTCCTGGATGGCTTTTTCGATTTTTTGCATTTTATCATCCACATCATGGAGCAGTTCTTCGGACATGAGCCCGGCAACCGGAAGCGCCAGTTCTGCGGTTATCAACCCGCCCGACACGACCACTACTCCGCCTTTAAGCTTTACAACCTGCCTCAGGGCCGAAAGCATATCTTCGTCATTGACGCCGACACAAATAAGATTGTGCGAGTCGTGCGAAATGGAAGATGCTATGGCGCCCTTTATGATGCCAAAGCCCCTGACCAACCCCAAACTAACCTTGCCTGTCCCTTTGTGCCGTTCGACCACAGCCAGTTTCAGGATATCCCTTTCAATGTCCGAGACCACAAAGCCCTCTTTGACCAGCACAGATTCCTTTGCTGTCTTGGTCATTATCTCTCCCGGCATTATTTGAATTACCCTGGCGGCATCGCTTGTTGCTTTTACGGCCAGTTTTTCTGCCTTAAGCTCTTTGACGTTCATGGTCTCTTTGACGATCGACTTCCTTTTTATTTTTGCTTCGTAGACGGGATTGCCGCGCTCAACCACCAAAACCCCGTCCTTAAATACCCTGTCGACCTTGAAATCTATAAGATCACTTACTACAACAATGTCGGCAAAATATCCGGGAGCGACCGCGCCCCTCTTTTGCAGGCAGTATCGGCAGCATGGGGAGAGGGTAGCCATACGCACCGCGGTCATGGCATCCACGCCTGCGGCCACGGCGTCGCGCAATATGCCATTGACATGGCCCAGGCTCAGGTCGCGCGGTGAAATATCGTCGGTGCAGAAGCACGAGAAATGAAAGCTGTTCCTGGCAATGAAAGGCGCCAGGGCCTTGACCTCTTTAAAGGACGAGCCCTGCCTTACATAAACCCACATGCCTTTGCGGACCTTTTCAATGGCTTCTTCCACGCTTGAGGCGGCATGGTCCGAAGATATTCCCGCTACCAGATAAGCGTTTAGATCTTTCCCCGAAAGTCCGGGACAGTTGCCGTCAATGACATGGCCGCGCGCCTGCATTATCTTTTTCAATATTTCTTTTTCGCCGCCAAGCACATCACTGTAATCCTGGTCCTCGGCCAGCCCGAAGACCCTGTCTTTCTTAAGGAAAGGCAAAAGGTCATCAAGTTTTAAACTGGCACCAGAGGTCTCAAGGGGCGTGGCAGGGACCCTGCTCGGTATAATAAAATAGACATCAACAGGCAGGTTCCTTGTAGCGTCCATAATATACTTTATGCCGCTTACAC
>JAHJBW010000200.1 GCA_018813405.1 Candidatus Margulisiibacteriota bacterium
AGTTCAAATTTTTCTGAATATATTGGAGAACGCGCGTCACCCACCACCAGGGCAGAAAGCCCCGCCTTATAAATAGCAGGCACGGACTCTTCTTCTCCGTCGTCCCAGGTGAGCTTGCCGCCCATGCTGATAGGTATTATATCTTGTACTACAATACCAGCGTCAAGCCAGGGGTTTAGCTCGTAGGCGGCGCCCAGGTCGGCCTCAAAGCCGGTGGCGGTCCTGTCAAAGGCCCCTGTCCTTCTAAGGCTCTGGCCCAGAATGGTCTTAATGTTCAAGCCCAGTCCGAGGCGGCTGAATTGTCCAATGATCGGAAAACTCCTGGCGCCGACAGAAAGAACAAGCATGTTGGTTGAATAATCAAGCAGCTGTGATCCCGTAACCGGCAGGTCCTTGATGCCCTTTTGTAAAACAGCTATTCCCCAGGTGGTGCCATAGCCGGTGGGGTAGGCTTGAGCGGCAGAAATGTTGTCCAGGTTTTTTGCCGTGATCGTTATGCCCTTTGCCCAGGGAAGCGCGCCGGGATTGTAAAAAGCGGCGTTAACGTCGCTTAGCACACCGGTGAAAGAGCTGCTCATGCCAAGCGGCCTGGCGCCAGAATCCAGATCAAAGGGCATTATGCCGTATTGCGCCAGCGAAGCCATTGCCGGCTGGCACAAAATGACAGATACGGCAAGCATACAAATTATATAAGCCAATTTTTTTATAGCCATAATTATTCTACTACGGTCACAAAAGCTTCCGAACGACCTTCCCAACCAACCTTGTCCGTTACGGCAATGAAAAGGCGTTTCTCCCCATAGATGTTGGGGTTTACCAATATTTGAAGGGCATATTCACCATCTTTTTCCTTGGTATCCCCGGATTTGCCGTTGTCGAACATTTCAGCATCCGCCGGGCCGCCCAACGGAGTTAGGTCCACCTTCACGTTCAAAATATTTTCCAGACCTTCCCGATCGCCGACATGAGCCCTTATGGTAAGTGTGTCAGAAGAGCCAGCATGCAAGATGCCAGGATCGGCATAGGTGTTTTCTATATATGGATAAGTGTTGATCTTACAGAAAGATTGTTTTTTGTATCCCTGATTAAAGTCAAAAAGCCATGTGTCCAGCCAGGCTGGGCTTTTCAAGCGGCTTATCAGTGTGGCTCCCTCGGCGCGGGAAAGTCCTCGGTCCGGCTGGAAGATGGGGGTGTTTTTTGATACACCCTTTATCAGTCCTTTTTTCTGGGCGTAAATGATGGCTGTGTAGTAGGGGTGATTTTGCGGGACATCCACAAAGCCCGTTTTTACATCTTTCGGAGCCCTAGTCGATGCTTTGGCGAAGACCCTGGCGGCCTCGGCGCGCGTGACGCTTTCGTCGATGCCAAAAAGGTCCTTTGAGATGGCTTGCATATAGCCTTTTTCAACGGCGGCCTTTATGTATGGCGCCCTCCAATGTTCTTTTGGCACATCCAAAAAAACATCTCGTTTTACCGGTTTTGCGTTGATCCTTAAGCCCTTGATCACCCAGGTGGCCAGCTCTCCGCGCGTGATACTGCGGGCAGGATAAAAGTATCCGTCAGGGAAGGCTTCTATGATATTAAGAGTGTTAAGGCTCACTATTTCGTGCACTGCCCAGTGCTTTTCAACGTCGGGCATATAGGAAAGGCGCAGGACCTTGAGGTATTTATAGTCTGATTGCCCGTTGTTCAGCCAGGAACGGACCTCTACAAAATTTTTCCCTGGAGTAAGAAGTAAGCCGCAGGAAAAAGAGCCGTCAGGGTCAACTTTTATGGGGTTTCTATTGACGGCGACAGCCTTTAGGTTCTCGCCGATACCTTTTAACATTAAGATGTCATTGTAAGTTTTTGTTTTGGTGTCCGGCTCAAAGACCTGCACCATCGCAGATTGCGAGGCAGAGGATAATGCGGCGGCAAACAGCATGCAGATAAAAAAATGCTTCCCCAACATTGCAGTTATTTTATCATATTGTCTTAAGAATGCAATCCTGTATTGCAAAGCGTCTTTTTGGTGTGATAATATGGAAGCTCAAGCACAACATGTTTTTAAAACAACTAATCGTAAAAGGCTTTAAGACTTTTGCCGACAAAGTAGTTTTAGAGTTCAACTCTTCGGGGATCACCGCTGTTGTTGGTCCCAACGGATGCGGGAAGAGCAATATCGTCGATTCCTTTCGCTTTGCCCTGGGCGAGGGTAATATTAGGGAGCTCAGGGTTTCAACCCTGCCCGAGGTCATCTTTGCCGGCACCTCTTTGCGCAAACCGCTTTCTCTGGCCGAGACCACGCTGGTCTTTGATAATCAAATGCGCTATCTTCCTTTGGAATATTCCGAAGTCTCGGTAAAAAGACGCACTTACAGGGACGGGGAAAGCGAGTTCAGCATTAACGGACAGGCCGCGCGACTGAAAGATATCCGCAACGTTTTTCTTGATACGGGATTAAGCTCTGATTCTCTCTGCATAATAGGGCAGGGCAGGGTCGATGCCATACTTTCCTCAAAGCCCGAAGAAAGAAGGGCCGTGTTTGAGGAGGCCGTCGGCATCAATAAATACCGCGTCAGAAAGATCGAGGCTGAAAAGAAGCTGATACTGGCAGAACAGAGCCTTTTGCGTATTGCCGACCTTAAGGTGGAAATTGGTGAGCAGTCAGTGGTACTTGAGGAGCAAGCCGCCAAAGCCCGCCAGTATGTAGATCTGCAGAAAAGACTAAAGGACATTGAAATTGGCATATTCAAGAAGCAGGCCGAATCCCTGCTCAAAAAGAAAGCGGCCCTGGAAGATCGCATCACCGAATTGAAAAACAGCGAGGAGCAATTCGAGCGGCGGGAAGCCGAAAAGGCCGATGAACGGCATAATTTAAAAGCGGGATTGGAAAAGCTTGACTTAGATATAGAGGGGGTCATGGGAGAGATAGAAGACGCAAGGAACAAAGTCGAGACAGAAAAAAACTCCCGGGCCATAGAGAGAGAAAGACAGCTATTCGCGCAAAAGGAAAAAGTAAGGGACATTAAAGAAGAACAGCGCTTTGTTGATTTTGAGATACAAAAACTGGAAGATACCGTCCGGCAGATCCAGAGCGGGTCAAAGGACGTGGAAAAAAAGATCAAAGAGATAGACAATCACGATCTTGGTAAATACGGGCACCTCAAGGAAACACTTGAAATAGTGGAGGAAATGATATGCCTTACGCGCGGGCTGGTGGAAAGCTTTGGCTATGGAGAATACCATCCCGCTGTCTTAAAGACCGGCGAAGAGAGGCTGGTAAAGATGCTCCAGGAAGATAGGGAGCGACAGCTTGAACAGCTCGGAGAGCTGGCCGGCACTTTAAAGCAAAAGCAAGACCACAAGCAGGCCCTTTTAGTGCGCCTTGCCGAAGTCAACGCCAAATTGTTCGAAGAAGAACAAAAACCCTCTCAGCCGGCGGCCAATGAAGTGATCGATCAGCTTGTCCAGAAAAGATCTGAGCTGGAGAAGAAAATGGAAGAATTAAAAAAGCAAAGGATCAGCCTGCTGGAGAGGATGGAAAGCGCCTCGCAGATGGAGGACAGGAAGCAGGAGGTTGCCGCCAGAGAAGAACTTTCCAGCCTGCGGGTCCAGCTGGCCAGGGTCGAAGGTGATCTGTCGCACGTTCTGGAAAGGGCGTTAAGCGAGTACATGCTGGGATGCAAGGAGTTGCTGGAGTCAGAACAACAGGCGGCCAACTTGCCCAGGGCCAAGCTCGACGCTGATGAGATAAGGCACAAATTGAGAGAGCTTGAACCCGTCAACCTTCTTGCTATTGATGAATATGACAGGATCAAGGAAAGACATACTTTTATTCAGCAGCAGTATGACGACTTGAACTCGGCTGTCCAGAACTTGAAGGAGCTTATTTTTGAACTGGACAAAAAAGCCCGGGAGGATTTTGCGCTTGGCATGGAAAAAATATCCAGGAATTTCAGTGAAATATTTGGCCAGCTTTTCTCCGGAGGTGAGGCCAGGATCGAAATAGCGCGGGACAAAGACCTTTTGGACGCGGGCATTGACATATCTGTTTGCCCGTCCGGCAGAAAATGGCTAAATCTGGCCCTGCTTTCAGGTGGAGAAAGGTCCTTGACTGCCATTGCCATCCTATTTGCCATTTTAAAGACATCTCCAAATCCCCTCTGTGTGCTGGACGAAGTTGATGCCGCCTTAGACGATGCCAACATTGACAGGTTTGCCCAGTTCTTGAAAAATTATTCCTCTCAAACGCAGATCGTTGTTATAACCCACAACAAACAGACCATGGCCGTGGCTGACACAATATACGGGGTTACCATGGAAGAACCCGGCGTGTCAAAATTGATCTCCATCCAGTTAGAAAAGGTATGAACGCCCGATCTTCTTTTATTGCCGCATTAATTTTATTTTGTTCTGTCACGCCAGTTTGCGCGAATGCTCCTATTCCCCATTGGCGGGACGGCGGCGTCCTGGTTGACGGTACGCCCGGCAACGCCATACAGCAGAACGCCGTGGCCGCATCCGATGGCGCGGGAGGCTATATTGTAATATACGAAGATCAACGGTCGGGCCACACGGATATTTGCGCGCAGAGAATAGGTGTTTCCGGGAACAAACTGTGGGGAAGAGATGGTATAAACGTGTGTTCCGCGGCGGGAGACCAACTATTCCCGGCTGTGGCCGCGGTCCCGGGCGTTGGGGCCATTATTGTCTGGCAGGACGGCAGAAGCGGGGTCTTTGGCATATATGCCCAGAAGATAGACATAGAGGGAAACGCGCTCTGGGGAAAAAATGGAATTAAGGTGTGCGGTGTGGATTCTTCGCAGCTGTCCCCCCAGCTTGTTTTTGATGGGCTGGACGGGGCTATTGTTGCCTGGCAGGACTACCGCAACGGTGATGAGGACATATTTGCCCAAAGGATTGACGGGGGCGGTACCTATAAATGGGTGCGGGACGGGGTTGCTGTTTGTGCCGAGAATGGAACGCAATGGTACCCCAAGATCATAAACGCTCATGACAGGGGCGTGGTCATCGTTTGGGCGGACAGGCGCGGCGGGGATTTTGATATCTACGCGCAGTTGATCTCACCTGATGGAGCTGCCAGCTGGCAAACATCAGGGCTTCCCGTTGTTGATCAAAGAGGCAATCAAGAGAATTTCTCTATTGCCGGCGGAGATGACGGAGGTGTGCAGATAGCCTGGCTGGACACGAGATTTGACCGGCCGGGTGTTTACTTTCAACGAATGAGCCCGGCAGGACAAAAGCAGTTCAGGCCCGGAGGGCTGTTGCTTGCCGGTTCTGCCGCGATAACCGATACACCTTTTGTGGCGGAGCAGAGCGGGGGCGGGGCCTGTATTGTATGGTCGGACCCAATGGCGGGGGACCTGGATATCTACGGCCAATATGTAGATGCTGCCGGCCAGCCGCGATGGGGCCAGAGCGGCAAGGCGCTGGTGCTGGCTACCGGGGCGCAGTCTGATCCTTTTGTTTCCGGAAAGGGGCCCTGGCTGTTAACATGGAAAGAAAGGTCAGGGGCAAAGACAGTTCTTCAAGTCGCGGAGCTTGGACTGGACGGGGGTTTTAGCTGGGGGCCGCTTTCTCTTGCCAGGGCAGTTGATCCGGGCGGCGTTGACCTTGCTGAAATTGACAGGGGGGCAGTCATGGTCTGGCACGACAAGAGAGCCGGCAACCTGGACGTTCTTTCTCAGGGAATTACACTTGATGGACAGCTGCTCTTTCCGGCGGAATTGATAGTGGCAAATGCTTCAGGGTCGGTCAAAAAGGAAAACATCAAGATCGTTGAGGGTGGCGGCTCAACCTTAATACTGGCGTTTGAGGACCACAGGTCAGGGGTCCCCAGAGTATATCTTCAGAAATTGAACGCGGCAGGACTGTCGTTATGGGGCAAGAACGGTATTCAGGCGACCCAGGGCCGAGCGCCGCAAAAGAATTTCGATGCGGCTCCCGACGGGAAAGGCGGAGTGTTCCTGGCCTGGGAAGAAGTGCTTGGCAATAAGACGACGGTCATACGCGGGCAAAGATTGTCTGCCAAAGGAAAAGGTCTTTGGGGTAAGGACGGGTTGATAATTGCTCCCGGCACAGCTTCCTTCAGGCAAAGCGATCCGAGGATCGTGACAACCGGCAATGGACTGGTCGTAGTTTTTTCCGATTCCGGCAGAAGGATCACTGAAGAGGATATTTTCGCTCAGAAGGTCGACTTCGCGGGGAATTTGTTGTGGGGAAGGGCTGGCAGGGCAGTGTCTGCTGCCGAGGGGGCCCAAAGAAGGCCATGTCTGACCGAAGACCTGGTCGTGGTTTGGGAAGATTGCCGCAACGGAGAAAACAGCTCGGACATTTACGCGCAAAAGATCGGTCCTCAAGGGAATATGCTGTGGACAGAAGATGGGACCCCGGTTTGCCAGGCGCCCGACATACAAAAGGACCCGTCAGCGCTAAAATGCGGTGACGGCACCCTTGTTGCCTGGGTGGACAGGGCTGGCGGAAGTTTTGACATATTCGCGCAAAGGTTGGACCGTTCGGGAAAAAGCCTCTGGATAAAGGATGGGGTGGGGGTCTGCTTTCTGCATCGGCGGACGGACACCTTCGGACGGAGGCGGTTTGAAATTGTACGGGAAGTCGCGCCGCAGGGGATACAC
>JAHJBW010000201.1 GCA_018813405.1 Candidatus Margulisiibacteriota bacterium
CCAGATCAGGATAAGCGTCAGTGAAAGCCCCGGCCTCCTGAGAGAGGTCTGAAACGACGGAGAGGTCTATGCAAATATCTTCTCTCCCCGCATCCGGCAAAGCGTCTGGATTTGGGCCGGGAATGTCTTGCCTGGCAAGGACATCAAGCAGGGGCAGATCTTCAGGGTCAGGGAGATCAGCATGCGCAATATCGCCTTGAGCGGCCAAATCTGCTTGAGCAGGTGCGTCGGCTTGCTGTCCATCAATAAAGCCGGCATCCGCCATTGAGGCATCCACATAAGTAATTCCTGCGTCGGCTGGCGTTTGATCTCCGGCTTGATCTTCAGTCTGAATATCAATTGGCCAAGTGTCAGGTTCAGCCCTATCGTCTGCATGGATATCTGCTGGCAGATCAATAGAATAAAGCTCAAAAATCTGCCAGTCGGTCGGAACTTGATTTAGATCTTTTGGCGGCGGGACATCTGATTGGCCGACTGGGGGGACATCTTCTAAAAAAGTTGGCAAGATTTCTATCCGCCTTGCTTCATCTGCCAAAATTGTATCATCTGTTGTTGCGTCGTACCTGTTATAAGTAAAATTGTCCGGCGTGCAACCATAGATAAATCCTAAATTCAAAGCCATTTTGATGCTCCTTTAGGGGCTTAAGCGACCCTAATATCTATCGTGGGAGTTTATAGGAAATTTCACATGCGGGGAAAGATTTTTTGGAAAGATTTTTAACTCACCCCCAAGCCCCCTCTCTTAGGAAGAGAGGGGGGGTGGCTCAAGGCAAATATTTATCTTGGGAAGGAAACCCCTTCTCTTTCTAAGAGAAGGGGGAAGAGTTTTTGCAAAATGGGGATGAGTTGACTATTTCGCCAAATAGCCCATTATTCGATAAACCAGCTTGGCGATCGTGAAATCGGGGGCAACCATCCCTTTAATAGGGCAGAGCTCCACAAAATCAACGCCTACCACGGTCTTCTGCTTGCAGACTTCTCGTAAGATATCCAAAACTTCATACCAGAAGAGCCCTCCAGGTTCGGGGGTGCCGGTGGAAGGAATGACCGCGGGATCAAAAATATCAACATCGCAGGTTATGTAAACCTGGTCGGACAACTGGGCTATTACTTTTTCAACCACATCCAAATGCTCGGCAAAATGTATCTTCTTGTCCTGCCCGCTCTTTTTGGCGAATTCCCATTCCTCCTCCGACGTGCTCCTTATGCCAACCTGCACTACAGGGCAAATATCCAATATCCTGCGCATGACACAGGCATGGCTGTCTTTTTTGCCTTTATAAGCATCCCTTAAGTCGGTATGCGCGTCCAGCTGTAAGACCGAAAGACGCGGGAAGCGCGCTTTAGCCGCCTTCACCGCCTCAACGCTCAATGAATGTTCGCCGCCAAGCACGACTGGTATCTTCTTGTCCTTGAAAACTTTTGTGACAGCCCCGCACAGCCGCGCTTTTGTCAGCGGCTTCATAGTGTGGATGCCTGCTTTTCGGGCAGTGTCCGCCTTTAACTCGTCATCAAAGTTTTCCACCTGCCGGGAGGCCGAAAGAATAGCGGCCGGCCCGTTTTTTGTGCCCTTCATGTAGCTGGTGGTGGCCTCATGGGGGCAGGGGATGACCGCGAACAGGGAATTCTTGTAATTGCAGTACTTGGGTTCCAGGGATAGAAAATCGCTCATAAGTGGGTTAAGACCTTGTTTCTTTCGTCCTGGGCCAGGTTGCCCGCGATCTTTATCTGGTGGGGCAGTTCGGCCCCGTGGCAGGTAATTTCTACCTTGTGGTCTTTGGCCTCAAAACTATTAACAAGAAAATTAATGGCTAGGTTCGTGTCGAAATCCCTGCAGGAAAAGATGTCAACGAACACATGCTGTTTTTTGGGGAAGCTGTGGATGGTTATGTGGCTTTCTTCTATAAGCAGGATCCCGGATATCCCGTGTTCGTCCTCCGACTTTCCGTCATACCTGAATACGTACGGGTCCCTGATCTTGTTCATCTGCATCTTCTTGGTGAGGGTTTCGAGCGCCTGGTGGATATAAGCTCCGTCTTGAAGCTTTTCTTTTAAACAGCCAAAGCAGTCAAGCATAAGGTGGGAACCGGACCTGTATTTGATTTTTTCTTTACTTCTCATGCCAAATAGATTTTGTGTTATAATTATATCAAATGTACAGCGAACTTCCAAATAAAGATGGTTATTACGGGAGGTTAGGCGGCCGTTTTGTCCCGGAAACCCTCATGCCAGCGCTGGAAGAGCTTGCCGAGGCGTATCTTGCCGCCAAGGCTGATCCAAAATTCGCCGAAGAGTTTGA
>JAHJBW010000202.1 GCA_018813405.1 Candidatus Margulisiibacteriota bacterium
ACGCCGGCGCCACCCGCGTTACGGTGCAGGTTAGCGATGCCGGCAAGAAGCTCATCCTGGTAAGCGACAATGGCAGCGGCATGACAAAGGCCGAGCTTGAGCTGGCCGTGCAGCGGCATGCTACTTCAAAAATAACTTCACTTGATGATCTTTTTTCCATACGCACACTGGGCTTCAGGGGTGAGGCACTGCCCTCTATCGCGGCGGTCTCGCGTTTTGAAGCGGTTTCAAGCGGTGCCAGGGTGGTGGTTGAAGGCGGCAGTCTTGCAAAGTCGGAAGACTACGGCGGACCGCAGGGAACAAGTATCGAAGTGCGCGACCTTTTCTATAATACTCCGGCCCGGCTGAAATTCTTAAAGACCAACTATACCGAACAGGGTCATATTATCGACGCGGTCACAAAAACCGCGCTTTCAAGGCCGTCCGTTGCCTTTCGCTTAAGTCTTGACGGAGCCGATACTTTGATGACTTCCGGCGGCGGTGATCTGCTGGACGCGGTGGTCTCCCTTTACGGCGTTGAGCTTGCGGAATCACTTTTGCCAGTTCAATTTGAAAAGGATGGGATAAAGGTTTGTGGCCTGGTTTCAAAACCCAATATCAGCAGGGTTGACCGCAATTATGAATCGTTCTTTGTCAACGGCCGCTTTGTCAGATATTTCCTGCTTAACCGCGCGCTTGAAGACGCGTATCGCACGCTTATACCCGGCAATCGTTATCCGGTCGGGATACTCTTTATTGAGATCGATCCGGGGGAAGTAGATGTTAATGTGCATCCGGCCAAGAGGGAGATCAAGTTTAAGAAGGCGCGTGAAGTTATGAGTGTTCTTACATCTGGAGTTGCTTCAGGGCTTTCTAAGTTGCTAGGTGATCAGGATATCGGCCCTTCGACCCTTCGGCAAGACTCAGGGCAGGCAGGCTCAGGGCAAGGATATCAGGAGATGCGGGAGTGGAAGCCGGAGATGATGGAGATCTTTTCTGAAACGGGACCTAGGACTTCGGACCTAGGACTTCGGACCCTGGAAGTTACCGATGTTCAGCCGTTGATGCCTCTTTACCAGCATAAGAATACCTACATTATATGTACGGATGGGGAGGATATAATATTCATCGACCAGCACGCGGCGCATGAGCGGATCATCTTTGATGAACTGCAAACTGTACCGGCGCAAGGCATTGCGCCGCAACAACAAAGCCTGCTCGTTCCGGAGAATCTGGAGTTTACGGCCAAGGAATCCGCGGTCATTGAGGAAAATCTTGAAGAGATAAAACAGCTTGGCTTTGATATCGAAGCTTTTGGAAAAAACTCGTTCGTTGTGCGCTCGGTTCCGAACATGCTTACAAAGGTCCCGGCCAAAGAAATGTTACTGGAACTTTTAAGTGAACTTTCTTCTGTTGAAAAACGAAAAGAAAACATCTTTAAGATGATAGCCTGCAAGGCGGCCATTAAAGCGGGTGACAGGCTTTCGACCGAGGAAATGAACCAGCTTATCAAAGACCTCTACAAGACCGAGAACCCGCTGACCTGCCCGCACGGCCGGCCGACCATGGTAAAATTGTCACAAGCCGACTTTGAGCGCATGTTTGCGAGGACCTAATATGGACGGGGAAAAGAAAAATGTAATCTGGTTGGGGTTCACGAGTTTCTTCACGGACATTTCGTCAGAGATGATCCTGGCGCTCTTGCCGTTGTTTTTGGTGGCGTTGGGCGCTTCTCGCGCGACAGTCGGATTGGTTGAAGGCGTTGCCGAGGCGACTGCCAGCATCTTGAAGGCCTTTTCCGGCTGGATATCCGACAGGATGAACGTGCGCAAGCCGTTCGTGGTGATCGGCTACACGCTTTCAACAATTATCAAGCCGTTCATTGCTGTTGCCAACACCTGGCACCAGGTCTTGGCCGTGCGCTTTTTTGACAGGGTGGGCAAGGGCATCCGCACCTCGCCGCGGGATGCGCTGATAGCTGATTCAGTGTCCGTGAAGGAAAGAGGCAGCGCCTTCGGGCTGCAAAGAGGCATGGATACAGCGGGCGCCGTGGTCGGCACTCTTCTGGCCTCGGGATTCTTGTTTTTGTTCTCGCGTTACACCAACTTCGACAGGCTTATGCAATACCGCACTATTTTCTGGATATCCATCATTCCGGGCATATTTGCGATCATCACGGTCGCGGTTTTTGTAAAAGACGTGAAGGCCAAGGTCAGGCTGAAGGACGGCGAGAAGATCAACCTGGCAAAACTTGGCTTGCCTTTCATTTTCTTTTTGCTGGCAGCGGCAATATTCGAGCTTTCTAATTTCAGCTATGCGCTTTTTATTTTGAGAGCCGCTGACCTGGGCGTGATGGTGGCCTTGATACCGATCGTCTACCTGGTCTATAACATAGTCTATGCTCTTTTGGCCCAGCCGCTCGGCGCGCAGGCTGACAGGCTGGGCAGGAAAACGCTGGTGTTTGCCGGGTTCTTTTTGTTTGCTGTCATGAACCTGGGTTTTGCCTTTGCCTCGCAAACATGGCAGGCATGGGCGTTGTTTGCTTTCTACGGAGTGGCCATGGCTATTACGCAATCTACCCCCAGGGCTCTGGTGGCTGACCTGGTCCCGGCCGATGTGCGCGGGACGGCATACGGCATCTATTATACTGTCATTGGCCTGATCGCCCTGCCGGCTTCGGCGATCGCGGGGTTCTTGTGGGATGCCCACAGCGCCTTGCTGGCGTTTTCGTATGGGGCGGTACTGTCACTGGCGGCGGCGATCCTCCTAATGATCTTCGTTAGACCTTCGCGGGCGTAAGATTTACCTTGACTCTCTTGTTAAGCAATGTTAAAATGATTAACAATTGTTAAGCAAGTATATTTTGCTTAACATAGTAAAAGGTGATAATAATGGCAAAAAAAGAGTATTACAGCATTAAGGAATTAGCTTACATAATGGGTTTAAGCCGTATAGCTGTCTACCAGAGAGTGAAAAAGGGGCAGATCAAAGCGATTAAAATAGGGCGCAGTTATGCTATTCCGGCAAAAGTTGTGGCTGGCATATTGGGTAACGAGCTTACCGATGAAGAGAAGCATGATATTAAGGAGGCTGTAAAGAAAACCGTAAAAGAGTATGGGGAAACGCTCAGGTTATTGGGTAAAGAAGAAAAATGAAAAAGCTCTCTGTTAAGGAAGTCGAGTTTTTGTCATTCCGTCTGGCGCGGGAGACGATGGCTTTTGAGGAGCCCATTCCAGAGTTTAACACTCGTTTTCCCAATATTTTGGAGAGCACTCTGGCTGTGCCTTTCCAAAGTTTTGGAGGAAGGTCGCTTTATAAAGGGTTGTTAGGCAAGGCCGCTGTTTTGTTCTATTTGATGATAAAAAACCATCCGTTTCAGAATGGGAATAAACGCATTGCCATGACGACATTATTTGTTTTTTTGCATAAGAATAATAAATGGCTTAAGATTGATACCCGTGAACTATATAATTTTACCATGTGGATAGCCAATAGTCATCCAAGCGTAAAAAACGAAACTATCCATGCGATTGAGAGGTTTTTGAGGGAGAGAATGGTGGAGGCTTAAAAAGTCTGGGACGTAAGGCGTACAGCGCTGAAGCGAAACGGAGGAGCGTACGGCGGAAAGTGGAGCGCAAGATTATTGATTTTTCCTCAGAAGGCGGGGATCCTTTTCGGTCTTGGCCAGGGCGGGCGGATTTCCGCCTTCTGGAAGTGAACAATGCTCTTTCCAAAGTTATATGAGGGAAATCAATGACAGATGATAGGCAAACAAATAATGAGCACTATCCAGATGGATCCTCTAGGGAGATTTTTTCAATGGCTTCTGGCGAAAGAGAAAACCTATATCAAAGCATTATTGTAAATGGGATATTAACAGATATTGAAGAAAATTTTAAAAGAGGTAATTTTTCGGCATGTGTAATTTTGATTTATTGTGCGATCGATGCAATGGCGGCCCTGGCTATGCCTTTAGGAGAAAAGGATGTTCGTTCCAAAGATTTTAAGGCATGGGTTGCTAAATATCTAAGAACCGAAAAAAACCAATCATACCAATATGATGCTGATGATGTTTGGGGCGCGAGATGTGGAATTATTCACCGGTACGCTGCTGATTCAAGGGATTCTGACTCTGGAAAATGTCGAATTCTTACCTACACTACTGATGGTTCTGATCATAAATATAATCCTAAATCGAATAAGAAATTGATTGTTATTAGCATTCCACGATTTAAAAATGATTTCATGAACGCGACGTCAACTTTTTTCAATGAAGCGCTGAAAGATGATGAATTGTTCAGATGCATCAAGTCAAGAATTTGCAAGCTCTTTTGTGTTAGGTCTATAAAACAGCTTAGAGCATCGAAAGATCAAAACAAGAGTTAATTGACCTTGACTAGAGCCTCACGCCTTCCGCCATCCGTTTCGCCCAACGCCTTACTCCATACGCACTACGCCATTTATGCTACAATTAAACTATGCACATTCAACCAAAACATGGCCGGGTCTTTATAGGAAGATTAGAGCATGGCGCCGACCTGCTTGAGCAAATGAATTCCTTTTGCCGCGCGAGCAATGTCCGGCTGGGGACCATCAACGTCATCGGCGCGGTGACCTGCGCCAAAATGGGCTATTACGACCAGGAAATGAAGACCTACACCAATTGCGTTGAACTAAACCAGAAGCTCGAGATATCCTCATGCATGGGGAATATTTCCATCAAGGACGGCGAGATATTTGTCCACGCGCACATCTGCTTATCGGATTTTGATGGCAAGACCTATGGCGGGCATCTAATGCCCGGTACGCACATCTTCGCCGCTGAATTTTTCATACAAGAACTTCTTGGGCCTGACCTGGTCAGGGCAAAAGATAAAGACACTGGTTTGCCGCTTTGGTCTTAGTTTGAATATTATGTATAGTTTGGTTTTCTTTTGAGGTTTTCTTTTTTTTCTTTTCCTACTTTTTTGACGGCAAAAAAGTAGCAAAAAACCGCCAGGGGCAAGCCCCTGGTCCCCCGCCAGCAAAGCTCCCGTGCGTTCCCCTTCGCTCGCTCCTATGCCCACTCGCTCCCCCCTGTCCCTTTTGCTTTGCCCGTGGGGCTACAGCCTTTTAAGGGGCAAAGCAAAACGGTGCTGGCTCTTTATGTTATGTTTTCTTTTTTCAGTTGACCAACAAACAAGTAAGTCCCCTGTGTGAAACCGCCCTGGAGACAAAAAGCTTTTAAAGGATATTTCCTTTCCCCCTCTCCTTTGGGAAAGGAGAGGGGGATAAAAGGGGGTGTGGATTGATAAGATGTTAACGGCG
>JAHJBW010000021.1 GCA_018813405.1 Candidatus Margulisiibacteriota bacterium
CGCGCGACGATAATGGTCGGCAGATCGAACTCTTTGATCATATCGACAACAAAATAATCCTTCGTTATCGGCACCATCACCCCGCCTGCTCCTTCGACGAGTACAACATCGTGTCTCTTTTTTAGTTCTTTGTATGCTTGAAAAATTGTCTTGCGGAAACCTGCGAATGAATCCCTCGACCCTGAGGCCCTCGGGACCGAAGGGCTTCGCGGTTTCCGAAGGATGGCATACGGTGCCAAGGGTTCCTTAAACTTTATCGGATTAATAAGCTCTAAAGGATCATCTATCTTAAGGAGTTTTTTCAGGAAAAGCGCGTCATTTTCGGCAGCCGGTCCGCAGGAGATTGGTTTCATCACCCCTACATCTAGTCCGTCCTGCCGCAGAGCCTTGGCCAGCGCCAGGGTGATGATTGTTTTTCCCACACCTGTATCTGTACCTGTTATGAACATAGTTAAGTTTATTCTCCGAAGCCCCGAGCTTGTCGAGGGGCGTAGGAGAATGGAGCTGGCGGGAGTCGAACCCGCGTCCGGAAAGGGCGCCGCGCAAGTCACTACGAGCGTAGCTTCTGTTAAAATTTCACCTTTGGGTTGTCCCGAAGCCAGGACTTCCAAAGGCTACCCCTATCTTTGTTTTTCCAAACCGACCGAAGGGAATGATCGATATGGTATCCGATAAAATAACACCAGGCCCCGGCCCTATCGGCAAGACCGGCTAGTGCTGCCTGCTTAAATTAAGAGGCAAGTGCGTGCTGAGGGACGAAAGCATTTACCAATTTCTCGGCAAATTTCCAATCCACTCTGGCACACAGCGATTCATAAGAATCTGCATTTAAAGTTTTGCCACCAATATTTTACGAGGTTGAGATGACATCCTCGGCTCGCAACTTACGCCTCACATCTCCCCGTCAAAGCCCTTACAGCCCCCTCACTTCAGCGTTAAGCAAATTAACAAATGTTTGTGCCTGTTCTTCGCCCATCTCAGATTCAAGCATTTGCGCAAACTCTTCCCAGGCTTCGGCCTCTTCCATCAGGTCCTTGTTGTCCTTTATGCGCTGCAGCTCGGCCTCTATTTCTTTATGTATCTTGCGATTGGCCTCTTCCATGGCGTCCTGCGCGTTAGTAATGCCGGTCATGTCTATGACCCGCTGGATAATCTCTTCAAAGGACAGCTCTTTCTCCCTGGCTTTGGCCGCCGCGGCCGCCAGCGCGACTGCCATGGCAGCGGCATCCATATGCTCCGGCCCGCGGCCAACGTTCATGCCGCCTTCGGGCCTGGCCGGTGCCGGTTGTTCGCCGCTACGCCCAACGCCCTTACGCCCTCCCGGGGGCGGCGGCGGAGCGGCGGGCGGTATATTGGACGGTATCCCTGCCATGTTATCCTATCCCCATTTCGTCGAGCACTTCATTGCTCAACACTTTGGCCAGTTCTTCAAGCTTTTGCTGTTCGCTGTCGGACAACGGCCGGTTGGCCATGGTCTTCACTTCTTTTTTCATCTCTTCCATCGCGACCTTGTACAGATCTTTTACCGAATAACTCCTGGGTTTTGCCCCTCCTACCCTGCCTATCATTTCACTTCCCCTTTTCCTTAAGAACTCTTTCAACTTCTCTTTGAGTTTCTTTACGTTTAATTGATTCTCGTTTTTCATGCTTCTTTTTGGCCCTGGCAAGAGCGATCTCCAGCTTGGCCCAATCGCCCGAAAAGAACATTTTGATCGGCACCAGGGTCATTCCCTTCTGGGAAACGCTACCAATTATCTTACGCAATTCCGCCTTGTTTAGCAAGAGCTTTCTGGGTCGGGTGGCGTCTTTGCTGGCAGTCTCCGAGAACCTGCCTTTCGTGTAAGGCGTAATGTGCATTTGATAAATATACACCGCGCCGTTCTCCACCCTGCCAAAGCTTTCTTTCAGGTTGACGCGCCCCATTCGCACCGACTTTACCTCGGCGCCCGTTAAGGATATGCCGGCGGTGTACTTTTCCATAAGGTTGTAGTCGTGAAAAGCCCGCTTATTCTGTGCTACTAGCTTGTAATATTTGTCCATGGCGCTATTATATCACTCTCTGTATATATATCGCGTCAACTAGCAAGGAAATTTCATGAATATCATAGATTATTGTTCTTAGTAAAAATGATCTTCCCCCCAAAAAGTGGACACAGTAATTCGTGATTTTGTTAAAATATAAAGGGGGAGATTTTATGACAAGAAAAGGGCCATACAAAAGATGCAACAAAGAATTTATTAAAGAAACGTTAGAATTAATAAAGACAAGCAAAAAGCCGGTAGCTGCTATTGCCAGGGATCTGGGAGTGCATTCAAGCACGCTATATGGCTGGATAAAGCGAGGCTGGGCAGATGATGTTGAGGGAGAAACAAACGGCCTCGAAGAATCCATAAAGATAAAGCAGTTAAAAAGGGAATTAGAAGATGTAAAACTGGAGCGTGATATTTTAAAAAAAGTGGTGGCCATCTTCTCAAAACAGTCCAGATGAAATTTAGGTTTATTAAAGACCACCGTTTCGCATTTCCGGTTGAGAAGATGTGCCAAACACTAAAGATATCACGAAGCGGGTTTTATAGTTGGATTGGGAGGGATAAAAGCCAAAGACAGATGAAAAATGAAGTTTTAGTAGAAGAGATTGAGAAGGTTTTTGTAAAAAGCCGTCAGCTGTATGGTAGTCCTAGAATACATGCGGAGTTAAACGCGCTGGGATATCATTGCAACAAAAAAAGGGTTGCTCGACTTATGCAAGGTAAATTTATTGCCAAAACCAAGAAAAAATTCAAAGTAACGACCGATTCCAGGCACAATTTACCGGTTGCACCGAATCTTCTTCGGCAAAAGTTTGTTTCAGAAGCCGCCAATCAAATTTGGACATCTGATATAACGTATATTTGGACCCAAGAAGGCTGGCTTTACCTGGCAATCGTTCTGGATATCTTTTCCCGAAAAGTTGTTGGTTGGTCGATGAGCCAACGCTTGGAAAGCGATTTGGTTTTAAACGCGCTTAACAGTGCCATTGCACGCCGACAGCCGACACAAAAGATTGTTTTTCATTCTGATCAGGGAGTCCAATATGCTTGCTCAGATACAAGACAATTACTAAAGAATAATGGGTTTGTCCAAAGCATGAGTCGGAAAGGGAGGTGTTACGACAATGCAATAACAGAAACCTTTTTCCATTCATTAAAAACTGAACAGGTTTACTTCGAAAGATACAACACAAGAAAGGAGGCGCGGCAGTCTATATTCAATTATATCGAAGTGTTCTATAATCGGGAGAGAAGGCATTCATCTTTAGGATACTTGTCACCCAACAACTTCGAAAAGCAATTCGTGAATACTTAGATTGCTGTCCACTTTTTGGGGGGAAGATCATATTCGTGAAGGAAAAATTAGTGAGAATAAGCGAGGTCTTCTTAAGTGCATGATCTCTCTAAAGACACGAAATTCCTAAAAATTACCCATTCACTTTGGAGAAGACCCTGAACTCATTTGATGGATAAATACCCAAAATCCCTGGCGGTGTTGAGGTTGGCTTCGGGCAGGGAAGCTCCTGCCAGTGACCAGAGCGCCACCGAAGTGGTGATTATTGTCGGCTCACAACTGGTAATGAAAGGGGCGGGGAATAAATCTCTGTCAATGCCTGCGATGTGATCTTTCAGGCCGCCATCGGCGAACAGGCGAAAGAGCCGCGAACTTTCCAGATTGTTAAGTATTTGCACGATAGAAGAATCCCTCAAACTGCCATATTCTTCCGGCAGGTAGGCGGCGAAACAACAGGTCCCCACATTACCGTTAGGCCGAATGACCAGTCTTTTCGGGGAGACCACGCTGTGACACCAGCCTTTTCTGTGATGCCATTTTGGATCAAGATCATCGAAGTCATACCCTTTTGATACGCTGGTCCTATAGTCGTTCCTGGCGGCGTTCCCCATTTGTAAAATATCGTAACAGCTTTTTATGTGATCGGTGCCTACAAGCCGGGCCAGGGTATTGAATGCATCGGTCTTTCTTTCTTTATAAACATTCCCGCTCGCGTAATGAGTGACAAAATACAGATATTCATAGCCTATTTCGCGGCTTATCCGGGCCAGTTCCATGAGCTTTTCAAAAACTCCCGCCCCCCGTGTATATTCCATTATACCTCTGTCAAAGGAATCAAAGCTTACCCGAAGTATGACGTTCCCCATATCTTTTATTCTCTCAAGGACCTCTTTTGGATTTTTAAAGGTGCCGTTGCTTTCTATCCCAATACCGTTCTGCTGGGGATCATTTGAGATCATGCGGTCTTTTAAGAACTCTATCAGGTTAAAAAGTTTATCCTGCCGCACAAAAGGCTCTCCGCCGGTAAAGATCACGCTTCTTACGCCCTTCATCAGCATATATGAGAAAGCCTCCTTGAGCCGGCTCTCGTCTATTTCATCTTCAGCCCTTGACCCGCCGCGGTAGCAGTGTTTGCAGTTCAGATTGCATGCTCCGGTAAGCTGAACAACAAGATTGCTGATCTTTTTTGCCGGGCGCGCCCGCGGGATATTCGGGATAGAAGTGGTACGCGCGGTTATTCTCATTCGCTCAGCTCTTCGGGGTCCCAGCCAAGTTCGTTGACCATATACAGGAAGATGGGCAGTATCATCATGTCAATTTCAAGGTGCAGAAAGGCGCGGGGGACGGTCGCTTCATGCCGGCCATTTATTACTTTGATCAGGTCCAGACACAATCGCGGGTTAGGGTGGTTTTTATCTGAAAGCTCCCTGGTGCGGAAAGGGATTTCATTTGCTTCCGACGGCTGGCTGAAGGTTTCAATAAGGGGCGCTAAAAAAATTAATCTATTAAGATCAATATCAAGGTGTTCGCACAACTGTTGAGCCACTGATTGTATATGGACAGCTGAAGCTCTTTGAGCGCCGGACATGGAATATCTTTGATATAGATCACAGCCGGGCATTTTATAACGAAAATGCCCCAGCAATTCAAAATATCTGCCTGCCAGGAAAAGCATTTCAGCCATCTTGCGGCCTTCCGCGTCTCCATAATAATTGAGCGCCGGATAAATTTCGCTTATTTTTGGGGTCAGCCTGTCAGAGCACATATATTCAAAGAGATCGTCCGGGGCAATAAAATAAAAGCCCCGTTCCGCTCTTTGCCGCGAGGTCATCTCAAGGCCGACCTCTATGTTCTCCAATGTGTGAGTACAGAAGACCTGCCTGAATATTATATCTGTATCCAGCCTTTTGATGGTCTTTTCGGGCACGTGATCCACGCAGGGGTGGCTGTGCAAAGCGACAAAGGTCAGTAAATTGCCAAGAGGGTTGTCAGCGTAAAGACCCGGGAATGAGACCAGCCCTGGAAATATTTCCCGCTTTTTCTCGCTGAGCTTTTTTTGCGCGGCCTTTCTCATGGCCGGGGTGATCTTCCATGTTCGTATCTGGCAGGGTCCTGGCGCCTGGAGCATTTTTCCGCCTCCTTTGTGATTTCTTATCGAACAAAAACGCTTGCAATTTCAGTGAAATTTCCCCGAAAAGCTGGGGATATATATAAGGTGAAAACAATGCAAAGCGCGTGTATAACATTACCAACAAGACTGGCTGTATTCAGGAGTGTTGCTTTCCATGGGTTTAACGGCAACGGGCCTTCTTTGCATGCTCTGCCTGTAAAAGAACTGTTGGACAGGTATGCGGCCTGCGAGGTCCGGTGCTCCCCTCTGGCCATGACGGGCAGACAGCCCGCGCTGGAGGCCATAATGGATTGCGGGGCCTATAGCATCTCGGTTGGCGTGCTGGGCGAAGATTTTGGCGTGCTTACCGCGCGCGGGAACGGCTCCGGCCCGGGCTGGCGCTATCTTATTTCCCCGTTCTCAAGCGTTTCTTTTTTGCCCTCAAGGGAAAGGACCGAGGGGTTAAATGACGAAGAGATATTTGCCTTCATAAAGTATTTCTTTAAGAACCTGAAGACCGTTGTTCCCAATTCTCCCCGCTTCCCTTCATTCAAGGATATCCTGTCCAATGCGGAAAAGTATCAGCTTATTTTTGAGATAATGGACGACTCTTCGGCTTCCATACATGTTAGAAGTGGAACTGACGCGTTCAGGTATTCAGTCTCGCCCACTATTGAACGGCATTCCCTTAACGCCAGGATAAGATACATTGAAGACCGGATACTTGAGATAGGCAATATTGAAGGTCTTCTGGCTTTTCTTGTGGCAAACTTAAAGCTGGAAAGGATATCACTGTACGAGGCGGAGGAAAGGGACGGCAGATATTTTCCCGACCGCAAGCTGGACCATAGAAAAGACGGGACCTCTCCTAATAGTTTGTGGAACGGCCGCGTTGCTACCGAAGGTTTCATCACTGATCCCAGAAGAAAACCCATGCACGATCTCCTGACGGGCAAAGACAATCTTCTGGTCGTACCTGCGGAAACCATGGCAAAAGAACTGCACAAGGGTCAGGGATCCATCATCTTGCTGGCCAGCCGAAATAGTGTTACCAGGGTTCTTTTGCTTGAAAGCCCGACCACCACCACCCTTGAAGAACTGGCCGAGAACGGGCTGGCTTCCGTTATAAGATACTCTGCCGAAAAACTGTTCAGGCTTGAGAAAGAAGAAAGGGCGAAAAAGAAAGCTCAGCAGGAAGCGGAAATGACCAGGATATCCTCAGAAAGATTAACAGAGTTAATGAAGGGGATACTGCATGATGATAAGACCTTTGCGGCCGGATTGCGGGGGTTGACACTTCTTATTGCCAGGCTGGATGATCCTGATAAGAGGCGTGAAATAATTGCCCGCCTTGAAAGATCTGTGGGGGATAAAGTTGAGTATCTTACGTATTTGCTTGGCGAGAGCGGACTTTTTGATCCAAATAACCCAAAATTGATGTCGCGCAATGCTAAGATCAGGATCGGCGATATAATGGAAAAAGTACTGGAAGAGGCCAGGGGACTGCTCAATGACGC
>JAHJBW010000203.1 GCA_018813405.1 Candidatus Margulisiibacteriota bacterium
ATCAAAGGCAAGGTTGACCGGCAGTCCCAGCAGTTTTTGGGCCAAGACCAGGTGGCCGGAAGAAGAAACGGGAAGAAATTCGGTCAGTCCCTGGATAACGCCAAGAAGGATATATTTCATTATTTATGTTTGCGTTTTTCCCACACCACCAGCAGTGGCGCGGCAAGGAACATGGAAGAATAGGTGCCTATGGCAAAGCCCACCACCAGCACCAGGCAAAAGTTTTTGAGCGTTGCCCCGCCAAAGAAAAGCAGTGCCAGCACCATGATGAGGGATGTAAAGACCGTATTGAGGGAGCGCGCCACTGTCTCAAGCAGACTGGTATTGACTATGGTGGCAAAATGATGCTTGGAAGCGCCGGGTTTGCGCAGGTTTTCGCGGACACGGTCAAAGATAACAATGGTGTCATTTATTGAATAACCCATTATGGTCAAAATGCCGGCTATAAAAGCCACATCAATGGTTCGCCAGAAAAGGGCCATGACCCCGGTGGTTATTATGGCGTCGTGCAAAAGCGCGACCAGCGCCGCCGCCGCGTATTTATATGACTCGAACCTGAAGGTGACATATATCAATATGCCGGCAGACGCTATTATAAGGGCCCAAATAGCGTGGGTGCGCAGTTCCTTCCCGATCACCGGGCCAATAGTATCGGACTCTAAAAGGTCCACTGTCCCGAATTTTTCCTTGAGGCCGTTCACTATCTCTATGCGCGTGTCACTTTCAAGGGGCTGGGTCCGAATAAAGACATCTTTTTCTCCGGATCGCTGGATAACGCTTTTGTCGCCGCCCAGGCCGAACCCGTCAAGCACTCCCCGGACCTCGTCAAGGGGTATCCATTTTTCAAAGCGCAGGTTTATCATGGTGCCGCCGGTAAAATCGATGCCAAAGTTCATTACCTCGCCATGAACCAGGGTATTATAAACAAATGCCCCAATGCTTATGGCTATTAAAGCCGATGAGATCGTAAACCATAATTTTCTGCGTCCGATAATGTTCATTATTTATACACCATCTTGCTGTCAGAAGAGGTCAAGACCTTGCCGTCGACAAGCATATCCATCAGCATACGGGTTATTACAATGGCAGTGAACATGGATGTAATTATACCCACTGATAGTGTGACCGCAAATCCCTTAATGGTCCCTGTTCCCACAAAGAAAAGTGTGGCGGCCGCGATAAGCGTGGTCACATTGGCATCAATGATCGCCGTAAAGGCCCGTTTAAAAGCCGTTTCTATGGCCAGCTTGATGGACTTCCCTCCCCTTAGCTCTTCTTTTAGCCTTTCGAAGATAATGACGTTGGCGTCTACCGCCATGCCAATGGAAAGCAGGAAGCCGGCAATGCCCGGCAGTGTAAGGGTCGCCCTGAGCAGGCATAGAAGCGCCAGCACTATGAAGATGTAGATGACCAGGGCAATGTCCGCCATAAAGCCCGGCAGGCGGTAGTAAAAGATCATGAAAGCCACAACAATAATGAAGCCGATTATCCCCGCGATCTTGCTTTTTTCGATGGAATCCCTGCCCAGCGTGGGTCCAACAATGCGGGTTTCAAGCATTTTTACGGGAATGGGAAGCGCGCCCGCCTTGAGCTTTATGACCATGTCCCTTACTTCGTCGGCGGAAAAGCTCCCGGAAATTATCCCCTTGCCCTCGGTTATGGGGGTCCTGACATTTGGCGCGGATATAATGACCCCGTCCAAAACTATGGCAATGGGCTTTTCTATGTGGCGAGAGGTGACCTCTGCGAAGACTTTTGCTCCGGAAGGGGTAAGCTCAAATCCGACCGAAGGGTTGCCATACTCGTCAACTTGAGGATAGGCGGCCTTAAGGTCGCCTCCGGTAAGTGATACTTTCTTAAGGATAATGGGCTTTTCCGAGACTACCTGGCCGTTGCGGTAGAATTTCACTTTATCCAGCCTGGCTCCCTGTCCATAGAATTCGGTTACCTTTGCGGGAGTAAGAACGGACTCGTCAGCCGGCGCCCATTCGGCCTCAACGAACTCAAGCAGCGCGGTATCGCCTATCACCTTGATAGCGCGGTCTGGATCTTTTACGCCGGGAAGCTCAACTATTATCTGGTTGCGCCCTTTACGCTGGATGGTGGGCTCGCTCACGCCCAGCCCGTCGATCCTGTTGCGGATGACCGCGGTCACCCCTGCCATGGCGTCATCGCTGACTTTTACATTGTCGGTATCGACGCCTTCAAAGACCAGCCGCGTGCCGCCCTGCAGGTCCAGGCCAAGGGTAATGGGCATGCTTTTGATGATAAAGATACAGGCCGCGACGATCGCGACCAGAAGTAAAATTCTTAATTGATTGATGTTTTTCATGGAACGAATAAATTATACACCATTATCACGCCAAGGTAAACTGGTGCGCCCGACAGGAATTGAATCCTCCTCCGTCCTTCGGACTTCGGCGGACAGGCCTGCAACCTACAGCTCTCCCCTTCGTCTTCGACTACGGGGATAAACTCCGGCTGTCGCCGCTTTGGTTCTATTTGCGCCCGACAGGAATTGAACCTGCAACCTACAGCTCCGGAGGCTGTCGCTCTATCCAGTTGAGCTACGGGCGCGCATATATAGATTTTAGCAGATTTTTAAGCGCTTCGATCGGGTGAAATTTTGGGGTGGTTTTAACGATATAGATATAGGAGAGAAGAATACCATGAGTATCAAAATATCTCGTTACAAACCAACGAATGGTCCAAACGCATTGAACAATGATATGCGCCGGATAAACCATTTTATTCCCGGTCTGCTGACCACTATCCGGCAATCATTTTTCCAAGTCAAGCTTTGCTTTAAAAATGACGGCCTGACTGTTACCTCTGAAATACTTGACAGGGATCTTATTGACGGCAAGCATATCGCCAAAACTTTTCTCCGTGCCGGAATAAAGGCCATTATTATAAAAGAATTCCCTTCCGGCCAGGAGGTTCTGTCCCTGGAAAAAATCCTGGAACACGCGCAAAATGGTGAAATAACCCCCCTGGTCGGCCTTGTTCCCGGCCAGCCGGAGATAATCTCAGAGATCGAAAGAACAAGCGATCAGGAGGCCGCCCATATCCCGGGCCACTTCAAGCATTATACCAGCGCGGCAAAATATTCATCAATAATGCAGGCTGGGAGAATATCAGCACAACCCCACAAAAAGAACGGCCAGGTAAGGGAGGGTGTCTATCTAACAGGACTTTCCCTGCCCCCAAGAGAGGTCGAGGATATACTATTTATCGGCAATGCAAGTTATCGTGATCACGGAACACACGTTATCGGGTTTGACGTGGTTGATGAAGGATTGCGCGGGCAGATAAGGGCTAACGGTATCGAACATTTCTTGGAAGATGCCATTGATTTTAGCGACCCCAGGATCAAGGTTAGATATTTTGGCCCAAATACTATTAAAGAAGCCGCTTAGGTTAGATTAATAAGCTCAAACAGCCTGCGACTGCGCTCATCGATTATACTTTTATCTTCAAGATTGTTCAGCCATTTGTTGGGAATACCTTCAATGCCGTTGAAAGCTCCGCTGATCGCTCCTGTGATCGCTCCAATCGTATCAGTATCCCCGCCGGCGTTAACCGCTTCAACGACTGACTGGTAGAATGAATTCGGCGACTTTAAGAAAGCGAAAAACGCGCTCCCAACTGACTCCAGCGCGTTGCCGCTTGTGCCAATTTGCTCGAACGCTTCGGCAGAATCCATTTCGTCATCCTCGACCAGCTCAACGACCTCTACAAGCTTATTGCCCATTTCAGAACCCGTTCCCAAAAATGAAATAGTATCTCTTATCAAGCACTCGGGCCGCAATTCTCCTCGGGCGGCAAGAGCGATCGCATAAGCCACAGCCATGGCCGCGTCTATCGCTAGAGGATGCCGGTGGATAATGCGGCTGACGGCCTCGACTTGTTCTCGCAGATACCCCAGGTCCCGACAGCAAAACAAAGCCACCGATGCCATGCGCATGGCCGCCCCGTTCGAAGGCCTGTCTTTCCCTTTTCCTTTTTGCACGGGGCCCAGCGCCTTGCGGGTGGAAAATCCATAACCGCGATTCGGCTCGGATTCGAAAACGCCGACCATTGAAGAACGCATATCTTTTATATCGATATTTCCTCTTTCAAGGATACTTGTCAGGGTAGCCTGTTCCAGCGCGGTGTCATCGGTCCAGCTCCCGTAAAACAAATGAGGCCTGCGAGCATGAGATAAATATCTATCCACGCTTCCCCCAAAAGTGTCGATAATGTCATGGCGGGACAGGTTTTCAAGCGGGGCGCCAAGGGCATCGCCAGCGGCCGCGCCGACCAGGCAACCCCTGAACCTTCGCATTTCAAGAATAGGCTGAGATATTATTGGTTTATTTATCCTAATAGCCATCAAGTTATTATCGTTGGTCCGCGGAAGAAATTTCAAATCTTTTGCAAATCTTGTCTTTCTCATGACATCATGACCCTTTTATCACGCAAAAACATCTCAGATGGGAAACACCAATTCTCTCTAATTATGTCTTCACCAATGACGCAAATGAGACCTTTCTCGTATCGCTCTAATGAACTCGAATTGACGCCGATCCGAATGTTCCTGTCCGGATACGTGATGCTTTGCGTTGATTGGAGGAATTGGAGATTTTTTCATTGGTGTTATTGGCGACAGCAAAATTAGTGAAAATACGAGATATTATTATTGCACCTGCCTGATTCACTTGTAAATAATACTGATCATAATGAGTTATCATGTCCCCTGCCGGTCTTTCCACTATTTCTGCAAATCAGGGCTAGTGGGCATTCCCCGCACAACGGCTTTTTCCTGCAAAACCGCTTGCCGAGCTCTACCAGCAGTGCGTGATATTCATTGAATGTTTCAACAGACCCTGGCAGGTTTTGCTCAAAATACGCCTTGATCTCGTCGTACTTGCTGAATGAGAACAACCCCAAACGATGGCCGATCCGTTTGGTGTAGGCATCCACCACGAACGATGGCTTGTTTGCCGCGTAAAGGATAATCGAATCCGCTGTTTCAGGCCCGATGCCGTGGATTGACAATAGCTCCTGGCGCAATTCTTTTAGGGGCTGTGAGAACATCTTTTTAAGAGTGCCGTGGTTTGAGATTACATGGCGCACAAAGGCCTTGAGCTTTTTTGCTTTTTGGCGAAAGTATCCCGCCGGCCGTATCAGTCCTTCCAATTCCCTATTGTCAATCTTTGAAAGCTTATTCAAACTTAATTGCCGTGCTTTTATAAGGCTCGCAATAGCTTTCTCCACATTCTTCCAGTTGGTGGACTGGGTAAGTATGGCGCCGACAATGACCTCAAAAGGTGCAGCGGGCTTGCCCTCCGACTTGTCCGCCGGAGCTCGAAGAGCGAAGGAGGAAGTCCGCCGGAGGCGGACGGAGGAGGGCCACCAGTTTTGCGGACCAAAGGCTTTGTAGAGGAGTTTGTATATCTTATGCGCTTTGTTCATCTCTCCAGTATAGCAAAATCGAGTGAAATTTTTTCCTTCTAGCACAGATAATTATTGGGTGAGACATTTATGACATTACTGCCTGTTGATATCGTAAAAAAGCCTGTGATACTGCTGGCCCAAAAAGGTCCAACAGC
>JAHJBW010000204.1 GCA_018813405.1 Candidatus Margulisiibacteriota bacterium
CTGCTCAAGCCTGTAACGGCCTGCTATTTTTTCCGGCACTTTCTAACTCCCTGGATACGGTAATGTAAAATGGAACGTCGTCCCCTGGCCTACTTCGCTTTCGAACCATATTTTGCCGCCGTGTAATTCTACCAATTGCTTTGATATGGTCATTCCCAGCCCCGTGCCCTTATGCTTTGGGTCAACTTGCTCGAAAAGGGCAAATACTTTTTCTTGTTTGTCTCCGGGTATGCCAATGCCGGTATCCTTTACCGCTATCTCACAAAGCCCTTCATGCTCAAAAGCCTTAACCTTTATCGATCCTTTGTCGGTAAATTTGATGGCATTGCTGAGCAGGTTCCACAGGACCTGGGTTATCCTTTTTATATCACCATAGGCGGTATTGACCGTTATTTCTTTTTCAAGTTTGATGTTTTTTTGGTCGGCCAGCGGGCTCACGGTAGCAAGCACCGTATCGATGCAATCTTTGATCACGAATTCTTCGGGGACAACCTTCATTTTCCCGGCTTCGATCTTGGCCATGTCCAAAAGGTCATTAATGATGGTCAGCAAATGCCTTGCGGCACCCTGCACCTTTGACATGGTACCCGCCGCTTCGCCTGGAATATCTCCGTAAGAGCCCGATCTTAAAAGATCGGCAAAACTTATGACGGCAGAAAGCGGCGTTCTCAATTCATGGGTCATGTTTGAAATGAACTCTGACTTGGCCCTGGAAGCCTTGAGCAATTCCTGGTGTGACAATTCCAGCTGGTCGCTTTTCATGCGCAGAGTGCGGGTCCTGTCATAGACTTTTTGCTCCAGGGATGCCTTAAGATCTTCTATCTCCTTATAAGCGCGCGCGTTCTCAATGGCAATGGCAGCCTGGGTCGCTAGAGCATTCAGGAGCTTGAGGTGATCCTGGGTAAAAAGCTTTGTCACCAGCTTATTGTCCAGATAGATGACGCCCACCTTCTTTTCCATATACTGCAGGGGGACGCACAGGATAGACTTGAGCTTATGTGTGGTAATGCTTTGCTTGGTCCTGAACCTTTCATCGCTCTGCGCGTCGGTAACCACGACGGACTCCCCGCTCCGGTCAACATGGTGTATTACATTCCTGGAAAATTCGAAATCTTCATTATTAACGCTGGCCTTATCCAGATTTCGGGCGACGCGCACCTCCAGCTCATTGGTGCCCGGTCCGTAAAGGAAAAGGTACCCTCTTTGAGCCCCCATGACCTGAATAATGGAATCCATGACCTTTTCCAGCACCTTTTCCATGTCCAGAATGGAACTTATGGCCTGGCTGACCTTAAAGAACGATGATAGTTCAAGCTTTTCTTTTAGCGCTTCTTTGGCGCTCAAGTCCTCGGGGGACTCTCCCAACAGTTTTTTGGTAGCATCATAGTAATGGTTGGCGCGCATATCAGAGAACAGCGAAAGGGCGCGCTTCAGGTATTCCCAGGATCGCTTACGGCTATTTTCGTCGTCCAACTTTTGCAAATAAGAGCCAAGGAAATAACAGGCAAGGGCTTCCGTCAAACGGCATTTGTGGGCAGCCGCATATTCTATTGCTTTGACCAGGTACTCGATGGCCCTTTCCCCGTTCCCCTTTGCTACCTCCAGCTCTCCTTTCACATAATAAACCATGGGGAGATATATTCCCTTTCTTTTCAGCGCCACCGACATGGCGATCTTTAGGTTCTTCTCTGCCAGCCGCAAAAATTCGTCCCTTTGTTCATGCGTAATGTCCTTCATCCTTTCCCTTGCGGCCAGATATGTTTCCGCCAGAAAAGCATAAGTGCCAATGCTGTAAATACCTTTGATCTTAATTTTTTGTTCGATGTAGTATATTGAGGTTTCATATCTTTCAAAAGCTTCCTTGAAAGAGCCCTTCATGGTATAAGCCCGCCCCAGGGTGTAATAGGTCATGCTGAGCAGAAAATAATCCTTGACCCGATCAAGGTTTGCAATGGCTTTTTCCCCTGTCTCGATGGCGCGGTTGTAGTCTCCCAGAGAAATATATCTAAGCACCGACATCATCTGCTGCATTCCCAACCCCCTGTAATCATCCATTCTTTTTGCCAGTTCACTGCCTTCTTCCAGGTAATGCAGGGCCAGATGTATCTCTCCAAGTTCTCCGTAAATAGAGCCTATGTGCACAAAACAGATCGAGGCAATGAAGAAATCTCCGATCTCTATCATTCTATGGGTAGCTTCAAAAAGCCTTTTCAAGGCGTTGTCGTAATCAAGCATATAGAAATAAACCAGGCCAAGATAACAGACGCTTTCCCATATCCCCCATTCATCCCCAATCTTTTTCCTTATTTGCAGGCTTTTCAGCTCGTACTTTAACGCTCTTTTTTTCATGCCGATATTGCACAAAAGCGGCCCATGCTGGGCATAAACGTGTGAAAGCAGTTTTGGCTCCCGCAGTCTTTCGGCCAGGTTCATGGATTTAAGGTGCGACGCAAGGGATTTTTCCATGTCGATAAAATAACAGGTTTCCTGCAGTCCAGCATAGATCCAGCCGATCTCCAGCGCCTCTTCCCTGTTCCCGCCAACCCTCTGGCGGACCAGTTTTGGGAAAAAAGTATGGGCCATCTGGACCAAGGCCTGCGAGAGCAGCTGTCTCAGGACAGCGTGCTTGCTAACGGCCGGTTTTTTACCAAGGCATATAAGGCCTTTTTCGTAATGGTCCACAGACTCAAAATAGTAGCCCGACTCAAAATAGAGCCTGCCCAGCTTGCGTTCAATCCTTGCTTTGCGCAATCTTTCAGAGAGCCGGGATACGATCTCTTCATAGAGAGAGGTGGCCTTTGTAAAGTCCCCCAACAGGGCATAAACGTCTGCCAGTTCCTCGGAGACAGCGATCCTTTCCGCGCTAAAATCCCCCCCCATATAGCCCAGGACGGTATCATAGAAGAACGCGGCTTCAGCATTTGCATATTGCTTTTTGGCTCGGGAAGCGGCCATGAGAGAATATTCTTTGGCCTTTTCTTTTTGGCCGGCGGCTATGAAATGTCGGGCCAGTTGAGCAACGTATTTTTCTTTGTGCGGTCTTTTCTCCAGGTATTCTCCTGCCTTGAGATGCCAGTGTTGCTGCTCTGTCTGCGTCAGGCGTGAATACAATACTTCTGCTATTTTGTCATGCGCGAAGCTGTAGGTTTTCCTGTCAGCGTCCTCAAGACGAATGACGCTGGCGGATATCCCTTCCTGAAGGGCGTTGGCGACATCTTCTTCCGTAAAGCCAAAAATATCACACAGAACCCGCAGGTTAAAATCGTTGCCCCAGATGCAGGCCGCCTTAAGTATGTCGACCGACTCTTTTTTCACCTGGCCCAGACGGGCAAGCAGTAATTCCAAAAGGCTGTCGGGCACCGTTGTCGTTTGCACCTTTAGAACATCAAACTGCCACGCGTTGTCCCTGAAATATACTACTCCTTTGGCCGCCAGATATTTGACCGCTTCAAAAAAGAAATATGGATTGCCGCTGCATAGGGTGTAGAGCCTGTCAGAAAGCAGCTTCACGTCATCGACATCCCTTTTTAACAGCCTGGATGTCATTTGGTCCATTTCATTATGAGAAAGGTTCCCTAATCTAAGGGTTTTTATCTGAACATCGGCCCTTTCAAAGTGGAGATCTTCCCTGCCGGAAAGAATGAACATGATGGGAGCCCCGCCAAGTTTTTGAAGGAGCCCTTCCACCAGTTTGATACTGCTTTCATCGATCCATTGCCAGTCATCCAAAAAGACAACAGCCGGTCTTCGCGACGAAATTCCCAGCAAAAAATTTGACATGGCGTTCAGAAATTTGAATTTTTCCTTGGCAACGGCCAGTTCAACGACTTCGGGCTGTTTGCCCAGGAAACGTTCAAGCTGAGGGTCGACACTGGTAAGAACTCCGCCCAGATTACCCATAGATTGCTGAATGGCTTGCTTCCACTCCTGCGATTCTTTAGGATCGAGCTTTTTGACATACTGAAGAAAAGAATCAAGAAGCTGGGAAACCGTGCCATAAGCAATGCTTTTTGAATAAATGCTATTGGAGCTTTCCAGCACAATATAGCCAGTTTCTTTGACGTGTCTTTTAAGCTCCTCCAATAGCCGGGTTTTACCGCATCCAACGTCACCGACAATATAGACCTTTTGGATGCCGCTTCTTATTTCATCAAGCTGTTCTGTTAATACGGTCATCTCGTTCTTGCGGCCTATAAAACCCACATGTCCGCTTAATTCATCAGAACGATCCTTGCTCCCAAGAACAAATTCTTCGTCAATTTTGTTCTGCTCAAGCAAATGAAGACAATAATCAAGATCAGCCAGCAATCCGCTCTCCAGCTGATAACGCTGTTCTGTATCCTTGTTGAGCAGTTTGAAAACAATATCATTTAAAGATTTTGGGACTTTGGGGTTATGTGACCGGATGGGATCGGGCATCTTGGCGATCTGCTGGTGCAGCAGATCTTCAACTCTTTTTGCCCTGAACGGCAACACACCGGCAAGCCCCTCATACAGCGTTACTCCCAATGAATAGAGGTCCGACCTTTTGTCGACGGGCTGTTGGACCAGTCCGAGCTGTTCGGGGGACATATAACCGATGGTGCCGGCCAGGGAAGGTTCCGGCACCTTGCCTATGTCCAGTATCCCTGCCACCCCAAAGTCCAGTATCTTGACCGTCCAGGGTTTTTCGCGCGAGACCAGTATGTTGGCAGGCTTAAGGTCGCGATGCAATATACCTTGCTCGTGTATGTACGCCAGGCCATGCACAGCCTGCTCTATAAGCTGGATGGTCTCGTTAAAGGACCCTTGTTCTTTTATCCAATCGGTCAGCTTTTGGCCATCGACCAATTCTTCCACCAAATAACCTGTCCCATCGTCTTTGCCGGCATCAAATATCCTGACAAGGTTAGGGTGTGAAAGCGTTGAAAGGACCCTGGTTTCCCTTAGAAAATCGCCCAAAGAAGAAGATTCTGTCCCTGTCAAACCACGGCCTCTGCCCGCGCCAAAGAAAAGCTTTACCGCGACGGACTTGCCCTCTTTCTGGTCCCATGCTTTATAAACTTCTCCGCTGCTGCCACTGCCAAGCTTTTCATCAAGCCTGTAGCGATCGGCAATTATTTTCGGCATTTACAATCCTCCACGATACTATGATCGGTACGGCAGAGTGAAATAGAAGGTCGAACCTTGACCCGGGATGCTTTCAAACCATATTTTCCCGCCGTGCATTTCGACCAGCTGTTTGGAAATGCTCATTCCCAGGCCGGTTCCTTTGTGCTTGGGATCAACCTGCTCAAAAGTGGCAAAAACTTTTTCTTTTTTATCCTCCGGTATGCCAATTCCAGAGTCTTTGACAGAGATCACGCATTTGTCGCCTTCTTTCCAGGCCCTGACCTCGATACTCCCCTCGTTGGTGAACTTGATAGAGTTGCTGAGCAGGTTCCATAATATCTGAGAAACCCTCTTGAGGTCGCCATACGCCACTTCGACCTGGACATCTTGCTTTAACTCCAGTTTTCTCTGCTCCGCCAGCGGGATAACGGTAGCCAGCACGGTATCGACACAGTCTTTTACTAAAAAGTCTTGCGGCCTTACTTCCATTTTGCCCGCTTCGATCTTGGCCATATCGAGGATGTCGTTAATGAGCCCCATAAGGTGCTGTGCAGCGTCTTCCATCTGCCCTACCGCGCCCAGGGCATCGGGGCCAAGCTGGCCGTATCCACCATCTTTTAACAGGTCCGCAAACCCAATAATGGCCGCCAGCGGTGAACGCAGTTCATGCGTCATGCTGGACATGAATTGCGACTTTGCCTGCGACGCGGCTTTCAGTTCTTCGTTGGACATCTCCAGCTGGTCGCTTTTCATCCTTAACTGCTGGGTTCTTTCTTCAACTTTTTCCTCGAGTGAATCGTTCAGTTTTTCTATTTCACGATAGGCCCTGGCATTTTCCAGCGCGATCGCGGCCTGGGTGGTAAGCGCGCTTAACAACCGCAAGTGTTCCTCGGTAAAAAGCTTTGTCACCAGCTTGTTGTCCAGATAGATAACTCCCAGGTTCTTGTCCTTGTACCTTAGCGGCGAACAAAGGATCGATTTCAGCTTGTGCGTGGTAATGCTCTTTTTTGTCTTGAAGCGCTCATCGGTCTGGGCATCGGTCACCACAACAGATTCCCCGCTTGTGTCAACATAATTGATGATACCGCGAGAGAACTCAAAGTCCTCCGAGTTGATGGTCTCTTTGTCCAGGTTTCTGGCCACCCTGACCTCCAGCTTCCCATTCTGTTCGTTGTAAAGGAACAGGAATCCGCGCTGGGCGCCAAGCACCTCAATTATCGAGTCCATTATCTTTTCGATCAGCCTGTCAGGATCAAGGATCGAGCTCATTATCTGGCTAACCTTGAAGAAAGACGACAACTCTACTTTTTCCCTTAACTGTTCTTCCGGCTTTTTCTGGGTTTCATACCTGCCCAGCAAGCGTGTCAGTTTTTCAAGTTCGCCCCTGGCATCTATCTCCTTAAAAAGCCTCTCGGCTTCCTTTAATGCGGCCAGTGTTTCTTTGCTTGGGTACGTAACATCAAAACGCAGAAGATATTCGCCAAGCGCGGCGCAGGCCAGTCCCCATTCGTATTTGTCGTTTACGGACAAGGCATGGTCAATGGCCATTTTCAAGGTCTTTATGGCTTTATCCTTATTTCCTTTCGCGATCTCTATCTGCCCTTTTACCCCCAGGGCAAACCCTTTGTATCCCGCTCCAAACTTATTAACAAGCTTCATCGTTTCTCGGTTGTACTTTTCCGCCAGCTTAAGGTGTTTTTCCTTGTCCCTGGCAGACAGTCCTTTTATCTTGTCGCGAGCCTGAAGGTAGGCTTCCCCACTGTATAAATACGCGGGGATAGCGTATGGTCCTTTCATTTTGAGCTTTTTCTCTATGTAATAGCGTGATTTGCTAAGCTTATCAAAGGCCGCGTTGAAATCGCCATAAAGCGCATAGGCCCTGCCCAGCACAAAACATATATCGCTTGCCAGGAAGTAGTCTTTAACATTTTCGGTATAGACATAGCCTTCTTCCCCGGCTTCAATGGCGCGCTGCAGGTCTCCCCAAATTGTATAATTGCGGCAAATCTGGATAAGGTGCATGCCCATGCCCCTGTAATCTTTGACGCGTTTGGACATCTCGTATCCTTTTTCGCAAATTTCCATTGATTTGTGATATTCGCTTATGCGGCTATAGTCCAGGCCCAGATGGACCATTCCCAGCGTCGCTTCCCAGAAATCCCCTACCTCAACGCACATTTTATAACCTTCGGTACAAGATTTTATCGAGTCATTAAACTCCCCTCTTGAGTACTGCACCATTCCCAGGTGGACCAGCGCGGATCCCAGCACCTGCTTGTCATTGGCCGTCCTGGCGATCTCAACCCCTTTTTTCGCATATCTAAGCGCCCTGGCAAGCATGCGCAGCGGAGCGATCATGACCCCATGAAGCGCGTATTCATTGGCGATAACGGCGGGATCACCGGATATTTCGGCCAGGTTCAGGGCCTTCAAGTGGGCCTCAAGGTCTCTTTGAAGGTCAAGAAAGAAATATACATATCCCAACAGGCTATACAGGCGTGCCGCCTCCACGGCCTTATCATTGCCCTTGAGACGCGGTTTTTCTACCACGGAGGGGAAAAGGGCGTGAAAAGTCTGCACTATCGCCTGCGTCACTATAGACAGGCCTACGCTGGGGAGCGTGGCGGGTTGGCGTCTGCCAAGATATCGTAAACCCTTTTTATAATGATCAATTGCCATTACTTTTTGGCCTGTCTGGAAATGCTGATCGCCGATCTTTCTTTCCAGGCGGGCTTTTTTAAGTTTTTCCTTTATCAGGGGCTGTAGCTCTTCAAAAATCTTTATTCCGTCCTCATACCTGCCCAAAAGAGAAAAGACATCGCCAAGCCGTTCTTTTAGCTCAAGGTATTCAGCAGAATTCTTCTCGGGGAAATTTTCCAGGGCATAGCTATAAAAATATGCGGCGTCGACGTTGGCATAGTTATCCTTTGCCTTGTGACCGGCAAGAATGGCATATTTTACGCCTTTCTTAGTATTCCCGCCCTCTATCAGGTGCCGCGCCAGTTCATAGATAACGTCCTCTTCTTTTAATATTATGCCTTCCAAATATCCGGCGATTTCAAGATGAAGCTTTCTTCTCTCCTCTTGCAGCAACGAGTCATAAAGCTCTTTTTGTATCCTGTCGTGCGAGAAAGAGTAAAATTCCTTCTTGCCCCTTTTCTCCCGCCAGATAACATGGTTCTTAAGCGCCTGCTCGATGGCATGGCTTATATCCCCGCGGGGCAGCCCCGAGACCCTCATAAGATCGTTGGTGGTGAATTTTTTGCCCCAGACAGACGCCAACTTAAGGATATTCTTCGACTGCTGATCAAGGACCTGCAGACGGGAAAAAAGCAGGTTCAATATATTTTTGGGAATAGCCACCCGGGAAAGTTTTTCGCTGTCGAATTGCCATTCAAGGTTATCAAAAAAAACAACCTCATTCTCAACAAGGTATCTTACTATCTCGAAATAGAAGTAAGGGTTGCCATTGGACTTTTCAAATAGCCGCTCGCTCAGTTCCTCAATATCTTCCGTTTTGCGTTTCAAAAGCTCGGCGGTCATTCTCCTTATATCGGTTTTGTCGAGATTTTTGAGGGGAATGCGGTTGACCTTTGGGTCGACCTTTGCCTCCTCCACGTCTTCAGTCCTTGCCGCCATAATGAAGGCGATCGGTTTTTTTTCGAAATGCGAGAACATTTCTTCCGCCAGCCTGACAGTGCTTTCATCCACCCACTGCCAGTCGTCCATAAAGACCACCAGGGGCATTTGTTCACATATTGCCATAAAAAAGCTGGCCATAACGGTCTGTATCCTGAAGCGGTCCTTTTCAAGGCCCAGGCTTTTTACGGCCGGCTGTTTGCCGATCAGTTCTTCAAGGGTCGGACAAACATCAACAAGCAAACCACCAAGGTCCCCCACCTGCTTAAGGATCGCATTTTTCCATTGTTCCTTAGCCGCCGCTTCCAACATTCGCGTGAAATGCACAAAGTTGGTCAGTATCTCTGATATCCCGCTGAAAGGGATGTTCTTTGAATAAAGACTGCTGCTTCCTTCCAGGAACATGGCCCCTTTGCCTTCCACATATTTCTTTGCTTCTCTAGCCAGCCTGGTTTTCCCCACCCCCGTCTCGCCGGAAACAAGAATCCTGACCGGCCGGTTGTCAAATATCCTGTCGACCGTTTCTTTTAGCTGTTTAATATCTTCGTTGTGTCCGGTAAAGCTCGCGCGGTAGGTCATTTCAGGAGAAACGTCTTTAAGTCCCAGCTCAAATTCCTGGTCACCCTTCCCGTTCTTTATAAGAGACAGACAGTACTGCAGGTCGGCCATAAGGCCTTTTTCGCTTTGATACCTTTGCCTGGTCTCTTTTTGTAAAAGTTTCAATACAATCCTGTCCAACGAGAAGGGAACTTCAGATCTGGAGCTTTTGATAGGCTTGGGGAGACTGGCCACCTGCTGATGAAGCAGTTCTTCCACTTTTTTGGACCGAAAAGGCAGCTCTCCGACCAGGCCTTCGTAAAGCGTCATGCCAAGTGAATAGAAGTCAGACCTGCGATCAACCGGCTGTTTGATCATGCCAAGCTGTTCGGGCGACATATACCCCAGGGTGCCTGCCAGAGACACTTCGGGGATCTTTTCCATGTCGCTTATGCCCGCCACGCCAAAATCCACCAGTTTTACATTGTTGTTCTTGTCCACAAGGATATTGGTCGGCTTTATATCTCTGTGCAAAATATCCTTGGCATGAACATATTCAAGCGCCCCCACGACTTGCTCCACAGCTCCCACGACCTCATCATAGGCATTATTGTTCTTCATCCATTCTTTAATGTTCTTTCCTTCTATGTATTCTTCGACCAGATAGCCAGTCCCATTCTCTTTGCCGGCGTCAAATATCTTGACCAGGTTGGGATGGTCCAGCTTGGCAAGCGTTTTGATCTCCTTCAGAAAGTCGGAGAAAGTAGAGGTGCCAGTTCCGGTCGCTGTAGCGGTACCAGCAGTCCCGACGGTGGTCCCATCTTCCACAGCCAAAAAAAGCTTGAGGGCAACAGGCTTGTTTTCCTTTTCATCCCAAGCCTTGTAAACAGTCCCGCTGCTGCCTTTCCCCAGTTCTTTTTCTATCCTGTATCGGTCGGCAATTTTTTCTTGCACTTGACGCCCCCTTTTTCTTCTTCAGAAAAAAATAATTGTGATGTTTGGCAGAATATTATCAAAGTAAGGGGGAAAAATCAACGAGTTTTCTTTATTAGCAGGACAGGAGAATATTAATGTAATAGGATATTGCCGTATCCATAAAGATCGTTAGATGTCTATCCCCAAAAAATAACGGACGGCAAGGCCGATCAAGAAGCTCAAGGCGGCAACCCCTAAACTGATCGAAAGCATCTCAAGAAATCGCTTCCTGAAAGGCATCTCCCTGACAACCGAAAAGTAGAACGTAAAAATAAAGATCAGCATGACCGCGCCTATCAGGGCGCAAAGCAAAGCAAGGAAATAGTTATGCAGTACAAAATACGGGACGATCAAAACCGCCACTGCCATTACATAAGCGACTCCGGTATAAAAAGAGGCTTTGAGCGGGTTCTTGCCGCCAGCTTCCGACTTGGTGGAAAGATATTCCGAGGCCGCCATAGAAAGCGAAGCCGCGATCCCTGTAATCAGGCCCGCCATCCCGACGATCCTGGTATTCTGCAGGGCAAAGGTTAAGCCAGCCATGGTCCCGGAGAGCTCAACCAGGGCATCGTTCAAGCCCAGTACGACGGAACCGATATATTTCAGGCGGTCCTCATCTATCATGGCGACAAGCTCTTTCTCGTGCCCCTCTTCCTCTGCCTGTATCGCCTGGGCTTCCGGGATAGCTCCGATCATTTTGCAGTAGGCATCCTGCGCCCTGCCCTCTGCCGCCTCCATAAGCTTTATGGCAAAAGTGACGCCAAATATGTAGGTGATGCTAGAATACCACCAAACCTTGAAGCGGTCTGGTTTTACGTCGCGGCCGGTGAACTTCTTCCAGATGCCGTAATGGCGGAGCTCGTCATCAGATATTCTTTTCAGGACCTCTTTGTTGTGGGCTTTCTTCTCCCTGCGGGACAGGTTGAGGTAGACAAAATGCTCGGTTATCTCATTCCTCTGGAATGAAAGCATGGCCTTATTTTCTTCAGGCGATATCATCCTAAACCTTTGGAATGCTTTCCAGCGCTTTTTTAATATCCGCTTCAGGATATTCGTAATCTTTTATTTCTCCTGAAAGAAAAGCGTCATAGGCCGCCAGGTCAAAATGCCCGTGTCCGCTCAGATTGAACACGATCACTGTCCCTTCCCTGGCCATCTTTGCTTCATCAATGGCGGCCCTGATGGCATGGTTCGATTCGGGCGCCGGAAGTATTCCCTCTGTCTTTGCAAAAAGCACGCCCGCTTCAAAACAAGCGGTTTGGTGGAGCGCCCTGGGCTCGACGACCTTCTCATTGACAAGCAATGAAAGCAGCGGGGCGTCACCGTGGTACCTTAAGCCGCCCGCGTGGATGCCGGGCGGGACAAAATTGTGGCCCAGGGTATGCATCAGCACCAGCGGCGTCATGCCTGCCGTGTCGCCAAAGTCATAAACGTACGGGCCTTTTGTCAGCGTCGGGCAGGCCATCGGTTCGGTGGCAATAAAGCGGATATCGTGTTTACCGGAAAGCTTTTCTTTTACGAATGGGAACACAAAGCCGGCAAAGTTGCTGCCGCCTCCAACACAACCGATCATGATATCAGGCGTTTTTTCTCCGGCCAGCTTGAGCTGTTCTTTGGTCTCAAGGCCAACGATGGTCTGATGCAAAAGCACATGGTTCAAGACAGAGCCAAGCGAGTATTTTGTATCCTCATTCTTGGCCGCTTCTTCAACAGCTTCAGAAATAGCAATGCCCAAACTCCCCAGACAACCGGGCAGTTCCTGGTTTATTTTTCTGCCCGCGTCGGTCTTCATGGTCGGGGAAGCGTCAACTTCCGCGCCATAGGTCTGCATCAGTATCCTTCGATACGGCTTTTGTTCATAGCTGACCTTTACCATATAAACATGGCATTTAAGGCCAAAAATATTGCAGGCAAAAGAAAGCGCCGAGCCCCATTGTCCGGCGCCGGTCTCGGTTGAGATGCGCTTCACGCCCTCCTGCTTGTTATAGTACGCCTGGGCCACAGCCGTGTTGGGCTTGTGGGAACCGGATGGAGAAACACTCTCATTCTTAAAGTATATCCTGGCTTTAGTGCCTATTGCCTTTTCAAGGTTGCTGGCCCTTACCAGTGGGCTCGGCCTCCACAACTTATATATCTCGATCAGCTCGTCCGGGATCTCGATCCAGGGTTCCATTGAAACCTCTTGCTTGATCAAAGCCATGGGAAACAAGGGGGCCAGGTCGGCCGGTCCGATAGGCTTTTTTGTCCCCGGGTGCAGCGGCGGGGCAGGCGGCTTGGGAAGGTCAGGGGCAATGTTGTACCACCTCTTGGGAATTTCTCCTTCTCTTAAGATTATTTTCTTGTCTTTGTCAGCCATATTAGTTTTCTCCTTTCATGACCAGGCTATCGGCCTGGTGTTTATTATAGACGGTCTGGGCCAATGAGTCCAAGGCCTTTAGGTCAGCTTCTTTAGGGTGTCCCTTCACTAAAACCGGCTCAAGCAGTTCTACTTTTAGGTTGGTGAGCATTCCCTTGATCGTTTCTACCGTTTTCCCACCCCAACCAAAGGAGCCCATAATTGAGGCATAGCGCAGTTTTGGGCGGAGCGCGTTTGCAAGATAAGCCGCGTAAACCGCGGCCGGATGCGGGCCTGCCAGAACCGTCGGCGAACCAATCACGATGGTCGCCGCGTCTACCAGCGAGATCGCCAGCTCGCCGATATCAGTTTCAGTAAGGTTAAAGGGCTTGACCGTTATCCCTTTTTTGGCAAGTGCCTCCACAAAATGGTCTGCCATTGCCTTGGTAGAACCGTGCATGGATACATAGGGAAAGACAACTTCGTTCTTAACCCTGTCAGAGGTCCAGTCCTTATAAGCGTCAATGATGAATTTTGGCTTATCATAGATCGGCCCGTGGCTAGGTGCAATGAGCGTGAAGTCGTATTTGCTGATTTTCTCGATGTTCTTCACGATCAATGACCTGAAGGGCATCATGATCTCGGCGAAATATCTTTTTGCCGATTCGTATACTTTGCATTCATCAACGACATAAGCTTCGCTCGATGCAAGGTGCGAGCCGAAAAAGTCGCAGGTGAAAAGAATCTTGTCTTCGGCAAGATAGGTGCAAAAAGTCTCCGGCCAATGGACCCAAGGCGTAAAGATGAACTCGAGCGTTTTGCCGCCAAGCGGGAGCTTTTCGCCGTCAGCTACCACAATGAACCGGTCCTCCGCAACAAGCAGGTGATCCATCAGTTCAACCTTGCACTTTTCGTTCGTCACAACTTTTGCCGCGGGGAATTTGGCAAGCACCGCGGGGATGGAGCCGGAATGGTCCTGCTCGCCATGATGGGCAATCACATAATCGATCTTAGATATTTTGAGCTCCTTCAGGTGTTCAAGCAGGACATCGGTCTTTACAGGATCAACAGTATCAATAAGCGCGGTCTTGTCGAAGCCCTTTATGATGTAAGCATTATAAGTGGTGCCGTCAGGCAGGGGGATAAGCTCATCGAACAGCCGCCTGTCAAAGTGCTTGGATCCTACCTCAAAGACGTTCTTTTTTATTTCAATCATTGTATTCCTCAAATTGGTCCTTCCCTACTCCGCAGACCGGGCAGACCCAATCATCAGGGATATCTTCAAAAGACGTGCCGGGTTTTACGCCCGAATCAGGATCGCCGGCGGCAGGGTCATAGATATAACTGCAAACCTTGCATATGTATTTTTTCATATTAATCCTTTCTAGTGCCTTGATAAATATCTGAACGCGCTCAAGCAGGCCTTGGCGCCGTCGCCGGCCGCGATGATGATCTGCTTCTCCGGCACCGAAGCCACATCGCCCGCCGCGAATACGCCCGGACAGGAAGTCTCCGCCGCGCAGTTTATCTCTATCTCGCCAAGTTCGTTTTTGTCCACAAAATCAATGACCTGCGAGTTGGGTATCAGCCCGATCTCGACAAAAACCCCCTCGACCGACAACTCCCTGCTTTTTCCGCCTTGCTCAACTTTAAGGGCTTTCACGAATTTGTCCCCAACGATCTCTAGGGTTTTTGTGGAATTCAATATCTCAAGGTTCGCCGCGGACTTGAGCTTTTCTATCATTACAGCATCGCCAGTAAGCTCCTTGTTAACATTGACAAGATAAACTTTGGAAGCGATCCTTATCATCTGCAGGGCCGCATCGAGGGCAGAATTCCCTCCCCCAACCACTGCTACCTGCTTGTCAGCGAACATCGGGCCGTCGCAGGTGGCACAGATCATAACTCCTTTATTGCGGAACTTGTTCTCTCCCGGCACACCCAGCATGCGCGGCCTTTTGCCTGAAGCTACGATGACCGTTTTACCCAGCAAAGGCTCGCCTTTTGTTAAAACAACCCTGAACCCGCCATCTGCTTTCTCTATCTTTTTGACTTCAACTCCCTGGAGGTTGTCAAACTTGAACTTTTCCAGGTGCTCCTTGAACTTTTCAACTAGCTCCGGCCCGGTCATCACCTGGAAGCCGGTGTAGTTCTCGATCTCTCCCGACCAGGCGGCCTGTCCTCCAAGCATGATAGAAACCATTGCGAAATCGAGCTTTTTGCGCGCGGCGTAGATCGCGGCGGTAATGCCGGCAGGGCCGCCCCCAACTATTACCAGGTCCTTCATCTTACACCTCACTAATCACTACTTACTAATTTCTTCTCTCGCCCATTTATCCGCCTCAAGGATCGCCTGAAGGTCCGGGAGTTCCACAATCTTATGCTCGTCGAGGACTTTTTTGACCTTCTCTGCGATCTGTGGAAAAGCAATACTTCCTTTAATAAAAAGCTTTACCGCCTCTTCGTTGGCCGCGTTCAATACCGCCGGCATCGTGCCCCCCATTTTGCCGGCCTCATAAGCGTGGGCAAGGCAGGGAAAGCGAACCACGTCGGGCTTTTCAAAGGTCAGAGTATTGTTCTTCAAAAGGTCCAGCCGGTTCCAGTGGCTCGCCGACCTTTGCATGCCGAACAGTGCGTACTGAATAGGCACACGCATATCAGGTGCGCCCATCTGCGCCTTGACCGACCCGTCGGAGAACTCTACCATGGAGTGGATAATGCTTTGCGGGTGCACCACCACCTCGATCTTGGAGTAATCAATGCCAAAGAGATAATGCGCCTCGATAACCTCTAGTCCCTTGTTCATGAGGGTCGCTGAATCGATCGTGATCTTGGGCCCCATCTTCCAGGTGGGATGTTTGAGCGCATCTTTGGCGGTCATTTTTTCTAGTTTTTCAGCCGGCGTCTTGAGAAAAGCCCCGCCAGACGCTGTAATGACAAGTTTGCTGACTCGCGACATGTCCTCCCCAACCAGGCATTGCGCAATGGCTGAATGCTCGGAGTCGATCGCGTAAATCTTGACCTTGGCATTGGCGGCTTCTTTCATTACAATATGGCCAGCCGCCACCAAAACTTCTTTGGTTGCCAGAGCTATATGCTTGCCTGCCTTGATAGCTTCGAGGACAGGGACCAGCGTCATGACGCCAGGAACCGCAACAACAAGCATGTTGGCAAGGGAGGCGGTGGCAACCTTGAGCAACCCCTCCTCGCCGGTTAATATCTGAAGGCGGGGTGACCCTTCGACAGGGCTCAGGGCAGGCGTCACCCCGCCTTCACTTAATTTCGCCA
>JAHJBW010000205.1 GCA_018813405.1 Candidatus Margulisiibacteriota bacterium
AGTTCTTTTACGACCGAAGCCGGCCGTTCAATGACCTCACCGGCAGAGATCTTGTTGATAAGATCGTTATCTAATATTTTGATGCGGGATTCATTCATCGGCAGATCTTATAAGCAGTCTCTGGCTGTCGAAGAAATAATTGACAAGTTCGACCTTGAGATCTTTTTCCTTAATAAGTTTAAGCAGGTCCAACAACTGATTTTTGGGCAGGCTGGCAAAGTGCCCCGTTTCATACTTTTCCTGTTTATCTTCAATATTCAAGACATCTCCCAGCGCGGCAGCCGCTTTCTCGCTCAATTCGGCCCTTACATTGCTCGTTGTGTCTATATATACGAACGCCCTGGGATCGATGGCGGGCAGTTCCTGCACAAAATCGGGGTGGACAAGATAATATGCTTTTTCTTTGTTAAGTATCCAGCCGCCAAGCGTATTTGAGTAATAGTACTCCGCGTTCGGGTCTATGTGCAGTTTGGCGAACGCCTGTTCTCTGGAAAAGCTCCTTTTCTCGATGGGGAAAACCGCGTAGGTTTCCTGCACCTGCAGGTCCCCCGGCTCCTGGATAAAGATGATCTTTTTCCTTTGAGGCGACATGCCTTCCGGCGTTTTCGTGGAAAGCCGGTAATCCTCTATGCTTTTCGCGTCCGCCGGGGCATAGACCTCCATTAGTCTGTCATCAGCGGGCAGGAATATTTGATCGTAAATATCTCCGGTGAGCACGGCAAAACCCAGGGTAAACTTTTTCTTAACCTGGTCGACCACCACGTCAAATTCCGCGAAAGCCGTTTCTCCCGGGAAGACAATACCGCCGTTGAACACCGGCGGGGTCGCCTGCTGGGCAAGGCCATTAAAGACATACTCGTTCTTCAAAGAATCATGGTCCAGCGATCCGTATTCCGACCTTTGCCAGGAATAGGAGCCGTCAAGCGGCCCGTCACTTATGACCTTAATAAGAATGACCGGCTCTTCGAAACGGTTCTCCACCTTTATTGACATTCTGCGCAGACCGCCCAGTTTGGAGGGTTCCTTGCCGGTATCCGCCACCGTAAAGTTGACTATTGAAAGCGGTATCTGGTAGCCATTGTAGCGGTAAATGCTTTGCAGTTTATTGATCGCATCCTCAAATATCTGCGGCCCCTGACCTTTCCAGCCGCGGTCAAGGGTTTCCTGCATCTCCAAAAGCCTGGCGCGCGTTTCCAGATAAACATCGTTGGGATTGGCGCCTTCCACGATCTTTTGCTGAGCCTCAGATATCAAGCGATCAGCTTCGGCGGTGTATCTTTCCTTGTCGTTCTCAAATACTTCGCCTGTATAACGCATGGCCAGGCGATTGATGGCAATTTCCGCGCGTCTTTTGTCCCACGGGGTCCTGGCATCTTCATACGCCTTGTAGGCCGCCTCATACTCTGGCCCCATAAAGCCGGCCGGCGGCGCCAGGGCCTGCACAAGCATGGGAGGGGACAGCATCAGTTCGCTGTCGGCCTTGCCCTGCAGTGCTTCTTTGTTGTCGGGTTCAACCGCCAGTATGCTTTCATACTCTTTAAGCGCCTCTTCATACTTTTCGGCATACATTAGTTCGCTGGCGGTCTTAAGAACTTCGGGAATGGTGACGGTCACAACTTTTTCTTCCGCGCCCGCCACAAAAGAGAGGGAAAATACAAGCAGAAATAGTAATGCCAGCCTTTTCACGCTTATATTATACCACCAAAGAATTTTCTGCGGAACTGAAATTTTTCAGAAGACCTCACGATATAGCTATGGAGGGACAAAACAACATGTCAGACAATTTTAAGGTTGAGTTCTATTGCAGGCCCGAAAAGTTAAAACCATATGGGTCAGACACAAAAACGCAGGCAGAAAATATATTGAGGCTTATAAATGAAAACTTCCTGCTGTCAAAAGTAGAAGAGGGCAAGGTGACCATCGTCTCAAAGCACAAGGATGGCAGTACCAGCGCAACTATAGAGGCCATGACCCTGGTTCAAAAAGCGTTATCTCTGCTTTGCCTGTTTCACCCAAGATCAGACACTGAATGGGGCGTTTATGGAGATACAACGATTGCTGCTATTAGAAGATTACAACGCGAAAAACCTATAGACTCCGACGGCCAGTTTTTTGGGATCAGCACATTTGCCGCTTTAAAGAACGCCCTGATCGCCATAAAAGAAGGAAGAAACTGGAAGCTCGCCGTTAAAAACTCCGAACCACCCAAAAAGGCAGCGCCAAAAACACCCAGCAACTCGATCAATCTCGATCCTTATAATCTATTGAGTAATTGATCCGTTAAGAAGTTTTTCGAATCCCGGGAACGAGGTTTCGATGCAGTCGGTGTTGGAAATGCGGGTCTCGCCCTCGGCTATAAAGCCGGCGATTGCCAGAGACATCGCCACTCTATGATCGCCATGTGATTCTACATTACAGCCCTTAAGCGGCGTTGGCCCGTGTATTACCATGCCGTCCTCTTTTTCTTCAATGTTCGCGCCCATCTTTCTAAGTTCCG
>JAHJBW010000022.1 GCA_018813405.1 Candidatus Margulisiibacteriota bacterium
AAAAGTATTATGAACCAGGAAATGTTGATTTCTATCGGAATCCCGAAAATACTAAATATCCTGAACGATCTTTTCATGAAAATTATCCTTTTTTTGTCTTGTCATTCTTGATGGGGCTTTTGTAGATGCCTTGTAAGCGTCGAGAATGTTGTAGCCCCAGATCATACATGAAAATATAAGGGAGAACCCAAAAGCTACCAGGAACAGGCCGCCGTTAATATACAGTAATGCCGCCAAAACAACAGGAATAATGAAATAAAAAAGCAAAAGTAAATTCAACCCCTTGCCGGAGTCCCCTTTAACTATTTGTCCCAGGCCAACAATTACCGAGGAAAGCATTGCCGCCAGCAGATTTCCTTTTAGAAGTTTGAGCATAGTTCCAGCAATTATATCACAGGTTGCCTATTGACAAAACAAAGGAACTAATATATATATGTAACATGTTTAATCCAAGGATAGGAATAATGGTGTCGGCGATACTGATCGTTACGGCGTTTTCTGCCGCCGCGGCAGAACAATTCAAAGATATGCCGGCCAAGCACTGGGCGGCCGATTCTGTCTACAATCTGGTCAAGCTGGGAGTGGTGGACGGATATCCAGACGGGACATTCCGCGGCAACAAGAACGTGACCCGATACGAGGCGGCTGTTCTTCTTTCAAAACTTGCCAATGCCATAGGAGCTGACACACTTAAGGATGATATCGCTAAATTAAAGCAGGATGTTCTGGCGCTCAAAGAATCACCTGACATGGTCATTAGCGGACAGGCCGAAATGATGAGCGGCATGGCCAATTTGACCGCTACCGAGGGGATCACAGAAAAAGGTCCCGTCTCGCAATATCGGGTCATCACCACTCTAAATAAAAAGCTGGGGAAAAATGCCAGAGTCGCAGTGACCATGGATACAATGGACGCGGGCTATTATGGCGGTGCAAACCTGGGCTTTCCGATGGATTTCATTGATGTAGTTGGAGATATCACCCTTGATCCGTACGAGCTTGGGTTTTCAATACTCGGGTTCAAAGATCCGGTACAGGTGTTAATGACCGCGGGGCCGGGCGACCGCCAGCATACCGACGCGACCGGCTTTATCCCTTCCGAGAACAATGTTACCTTTTTCAGGCCCGATACGGGCTTTTCTGTCGGCACGAAAATGTTCGGGCTGGATGTGGCCGGAGCTTACAGCGTGATTGACCATCAGACCGACGGAAAGGTCAACACCAACCTTTTAAAGGGCATTCTTGACCATACTTTTACAGCCGTGCCGCTGATCGAAATACTGGAAATGCAATTGGAAGGCAGTTACTACATGAAGAATCCTCATAGCGGCGGGCCAAGCGATAAGATGGCCAGGATCAACCTTGCTGCTCCTTTCGGGGAAAAAGTCAAAGCAAAAGCCCAATTTGGCATGGGAAAGTATGACAGGGCGGGTTGGATGGTTGGCGGCGAACTACAGATCGCCGATGCCTGGAACACAGGGACCAGCTTTATGGTCAAGGGCGCCAAAGTAGGCTCGGCATACATTAGCACAGTTCTTGCCAGCGAGCAGAACGAAGAGGCGGGATTTGACGTGTTCATGCGTCCGCTGCAAAATTCCCAGGTTGACATTGGCGGCGAGGTCTCGCAAATACTGACCGACCGGCTGGTACTTAAAGGAAAAGGCGACATAAAGCTTTCGCCGGACTTCCAATACGGCAAAGATTTCAACAACACCAATATTACCGCGCAGGTTGGCATTTCTTACGACCTGGCGCCGGCTACCAACTTTGACGCGTTCTATCGTTTGTATCAGGACCCTACCGCTTCGGAAACCACTGACCTGGCCGCCGCCGGACTCATCTACAGGTTCTGATCTTTTGATCGGCAAAAACAGGTTCCATTTCGTAGATATCGCTTCCACTCAGGATAAAGCCAGGGAACTGGCGCAAAACAATTGTGGGGAAGGTGCCGTTGTTATCGCGGAACGTCAATCTGAGGGCAGGGGAAAGCCTGGCTCAAGCTGGTTTTCCCCGGATGGAGGCGTATATCTTTCTGTGGTCCTGAAGCCCTATAAAAGTCCTGCCG
>JAHJBW010000206.1 GCA_018813405.1 Candidatus Margulisiibacteriota bacterium
CCTTCTTTGGGAGGAAATGTCTTTCTACCATGGCAACGCCCCAAAAAAACAATATTTATTCTCTTTCAGGCCGTGTTTGATCCATTGGTTGTTCAGGTAATGCAAATGAGCAATAAAATCTTTCTTGCCGCGGATGAGATGATCGTGATAGGAGGCTTGCCACGCAAAGGGGATTGATTTATGATCATGGCCATATTTACCAAGATATTTTTTCCGTAGTTTCTCGACAATTGCATCAACACCCACATACTCACTTGAAGGCGGGGATGCGCATCCCCGCCTTCGATGGGGAACGCCAATGCCCTTTTGCGTGTGGCCGATGATTTTATTTGCATTTTGAGAAAAATTGCGTTTTATAAAATGCATAATCTTTGAATAATTATATTCCCTGGCAGGTTGCAATAATAGATGAAGATGATCAGGGTTGATCTTAAATCCGAAAATCTTAAAGCCCATCAACTCCCTGCAGAACTTAATCTCCTCCACCAAAAGATCACAAAAAATATCCTCCTCGAAATATTTAATGCTTTTATAGGTCTTGGTGGTAATAAAATATATGCCATTTTCCGCATAAATGCGACGTTGGGAATTACGATGCTTGTTGTTCATGGGGGAATTATATCAAAAAGAAGGTGAAGATACGCGCGTATTGTTCTTCACAGAAGGCGAGGATGCGTACATGTTATTCTTCAAAGAAGGCGAGGATGCGCATCCTCGCCTTCTTTGGGAGGAAATGTCTCGCTTCCCGCCTTCTGTGGTTTATTTTCCGGGTTTGCCTGTTATCCAGCTTTTCGCGATCGCGCCAAGGCCTTTTTTGGGGCTTACCTGCTCCGCTGTTCTTTGCGGCTCCCAGGCTTCAAAAATATTTCTCCACCCGTTACCAAGTTTTGACAGCTCTGCAAGGGCCCGGCTCACAATGCCATCTACCTCTTCGATCAATTGTTTAGAGGGCTTGTCCATTTTAGTATTGGCAAGAATATATTCAAGAGAATCGACCAATTCCTGCAATTTGTTCGGAGCACCTCCCTTAAGAGAATTTCTCACTTCTTCAAATCCTTTATACAAGTCTTTTACTTTTGCCAGCACATTCTCAACTCCTTGTCTTTCCATTGCAGAAGATATGAAATTTTGCCGCCACGAATTCAGCGCTGATGCATCAGCGATCTTCACCGGCTGGACATTCCTTTTGGTCGGAGCGGCCATAGGAGCTGGAGGGGGTTCTGCGGGCAGTCTTTCTCCCTCTATCTCAATATCACCAAAAAGCTGTGCTTCCTCCTGTTTCTTTGCAAGTCCAGCATTTATCGCTCTGATAATATCAGCAGTCAGCCGGCTTTCATTTAAGGCTTGTGCGGATTCCTCCAGCTTCTGTTTGACGGCTGGGTCTGCGGCAAGCGCGATCAACAATTTTAAATAGGCGTCAGAACTGCGAGCCAAAACAGCATTCCTGGCCTCGGCATCTTTCCAGGCTTTATCTTTATCGCCAACAGAGCTTTCAAACCTTCGATTCTCCGCACCAAGCGATCTCACAAGATAAGGTACTTGAGCAGCAAGATAGGCCTGCCGTTCTTGTTCGCTCATCAAGCTTTTCTTGCGAGGGGCGTTCAGGTCAACCTCACCACGAAAAACAAGCACCTGATCCTTTTGATCCACTACATTTGGAGCAGTTACTCCCCAGGGCTGTGTGATCGCCTCATGCAAAGCTAAAGCAAGACCAGAAAATTGTTCCCAAAGGCCAAGATATTGATTAGTGTATCCTCTGTCTTCATCAAACTTTTCCCCATTTGCTGATGGAAGAGCCATCATTGCGGCCCTTAATCCCTGCAGTCTTTCCCATCCTTTCCCCATCGCCTGCTTTACCCTGTCTTGCACGCTTGACGCGGTGGCGGGAGCAGTTGGAGTAAATGATGTTTGCCCTTTAAGGCGCTTGATGTCAGCTTCCCGTTCGGCAACAGCCTTCTGCAAACCTGCGATCTTTTCCCTGAGTTTTTCCTCTTTTGCCTGACCGGCCGTCACTGTCCCGGTCATGGATCTCATGCCTGTTGACAGTTCATCAACATTTGCCGCGAGTTGTTCCTTTTCACGGAAAATACGGCTCATTTCCGCCTCAAGCTCCTTCTTCTCCTGACCAGCCTTTTGCAGCTCTTCCGAGGCCACATCAAGTCGGGCCTGCAGATCGCCAACCTCTGCCATAGCGGTCGTAAGCTTGTCCTGAACGCTTATTACTTCTGCCTCCGCCATTGTTTTCGCGTCCTTAAGGGTGCCAATTTCTTCCCTGGCCCCTTTGACCTGGGCCTGCAGTCTTTCAATATCTGCTAAAGACGCCTTTTGCGCGGCTTCAAGCAAATCCCTGCGAGCTCTGGCCGTAGAAAGCTCCTGTTTTGCCTTCCCAAGATCCTTCCTGTTCTTTTCAAGGGTTGACCTCAATTCGTCGATCTCTCTCTGCTTTACGCTTATTTCTCTCTCTGCCTTTTCGAACTTCTGATTCAGAGAGGTTATTTCCCCCTGCCGTTCGATAAGCATGGTATTCAAATTCCTGCTTTCGGCATCTTTATCCGCAATGTTTCCGCGGGCCAGTTCAAGATCGGCAGTAAGCCGTGTGACCCTTTCTTCTCTTTCCTTTATTGCGTTCACAAGACCAGAGACCTTTTCGTTCAATACTTGCTTTTCTGCATTAAGGTCAGCGATCTCTTTTTCGGCGCCGGCTTTCGCCGCAATCTCCTCAGTCAATCGCTTGTTTATATCGCTTAGCTCCTGCTTGAGGCTGGCTATCTCTATCCCTAATGTTCCCCTCTCCTCTTCTCCCGCAGAGTATTGTTCTTTTGAGATTTCCAGCTCTTCTTGCGCGGTTTTCAATCTCTGTTCAAGCAAAGTTTTTTCTTCCCGAAAGGCTATAAAGTTTTGTGTTGCTGTGGTGATATCATTATTTAGCTTGTTGATCTGTTCACTTAATTTGACCTTCTGTCCTTCGGCGGCCCCAAGTTTTGTTTTTAATTCAGCCGCCTCGTCCTGCGCAGCTTTCTTGTTTTTATCCATCCATGCCAGTTTGTTATTAAGTTCGGTGATCTGCCCCTGAAGAGAAGTTGTCTGTGAAATAAGATTTGCGCTTTTCTCTTCTTCCGTAGCAAGTTGACCTTTTAATACAACCAGGTCTTTTTCCACAGCCGCTTTTGAAGCCAGGTTCTTCTCTAGCTGTTGGACCAGCTTTCCCTTTTGCGCAATATTGGCTTCCAATGACCTTATTTGTCCGGATAATTTGTCCTGTTGCTGTTCGGCCGCCTTTAGCTTATTCCGTAATTCTGCAATCTTTTGCTCTGCGGTCTCTGCTTCGCCCAGTTTTTCCAATATAGATCTGTTTAACTTCTCGATATCTGCTTTCAGGGAACCTATCTCTTCCACAAGACCCTTCTTTTCTTCTTTCCCTTCTGAAAGTTGCTTTTCTAGTGCTTTTATCTGGCTGGCCAATTCGTTAGATTTTTTATCACTTGCTTCTCTTTCAGTTTTCTCCCTCTGCAGTATTTTTTGGCTGGCTTTCAATTCATCTTCAGCTTTTCTTAATCTTTCCTCAAGACCAGCCCATTCATCCTTCATGGCTTTGACTTCGGCAACATGATTTGCCAGCAGGCTCTCAAGAGTGTCGCCAGCATTTAAGCCAACCACTTTGCCCATTTCAGCCAGGGCCCTTTCTACAGCTTCAAGTGTCGCTTCGGCTGTCTTGAGCCGTTGCTCGGCATCGTGGGCCTGGGCAGAAAGAGCGGTGATCTCGGCCTCTTTTTCCGCCAGCCTGGCAAGGTATTCCGCTTCCTTGTCCTGCAGTGACTGTTCCGCGGCCTGAAGCTTTGCCTTAATATCTTTGATCACCTTTTGCGCGGAGGCAAGCTTTGTTTGAGCTTCTCCAGATTCCTTCACATTTTCCCGCAAAGCAGTTATAGCGCTTTCCTTGTCTGCCACGAGCCTTTCAAGCCCTTCCAGCTTTTCCTTAAGCTGATATATCTCAATGTCTTTTCCGTCAACACTTTCAACCAGAGATACAACACCATTGTAAATATCAGCAGGATTCCCGCGTTCAAGACGAAGCTCGGGCATGACCGATTCAACCTGTGAGGCGATCTCGTCAATGATCCCCAGCATTGCTATTACCTGTTCTTCCAATATCTCGGCGACAGCTAAATATCCTGTATTGATGTCCGCCATCATGCCTGAGCGTATCTCTTGCGCCCGTTCAATCTCTGCGGGATCAAATTCTGATGGGGCAGAAACGATCCTGATCATGCCGCGAAGTAAAGCTGTGGGGGTTGATACTGTTCCAGCTTTTGGGGAAAATATCTCTTGATAGGCCCTTGCTTTTACCTGTGCGCCAATTTCCTGTAACGCTGTCAATGGTCTTTTTAAACCCGGGATCAATCCTGTTTTATTAGCTTTCATAAATGCTCTCCTTTTTAAACAAAAATCATGGAAGCCTAATGCCTCGATGGAACTCGGCACAAGAGGCTTCCGCTACAGATTTTCCGTTTGTGACGTAGCGGAGGCCCCTTCGGTCCAAACCCTCAGGGTCGAGGACTTTATGCCTCCACATCACTATATTTTTATCGTGAAAAGGGGCCGGAGATTTCACCTATTTTTGGGGGTGATCCTGGGTGTATTCAATGAAGGAGGAAACGGCCTTTTTGATCTGTGAACGCATGTTTGTGAAAACTTTCACAAATGAAGGAGGGTTCTCGTAAAATCCGAGCATGTCGTGGGTAACCAGCACCTGGCCATCACAGTCTTTACCCGCGCCAATGCCAATTACCGGTATCTTTAGCGCTTTCGATATCTTTTTCGCCAGCTCCGGCGGCACCATCTCAAGTACAATGGCAAAACATCCGGCCTTCTCCAGCGCCCTGGCATCCTTTATGATTCTGGCGCGATGAATCGCGCCCCTACCCTGAATTTTATACCCACCCAATTCGTAAACCGACTGCGGCGTAAAGCCCAAATGCCCCATCACCGGAATGCCTGCTTTGATGATGGCCTTGATGGCGTCAATATAACCCGCGCCTTCCACCTTTACCGCCTCGGCGCCGGCCTTGGCCAACTCTATGGCATTCCCCACCGCTTCATTTTTGTCCACCTGGTAAGACCCAAAAGGCATGTCAGCCACTACCATGGCGCTTTTTACGCCGCGGGCCACCGCCTGCGTGTGCACCATTATTTCGAGCATGGTAACAGGGATGGTGTTCTTGTAGCCAAGCGCGACATTTCCTACCGAGTCGCCCACCAGCACGATATCAACGCCGGCTTCGTCAAGTATATTGGCCAGCGGACAGCTGTAAGCCGTTAGCATGGTGATCTTTTCTCTGGCTTTTTTCTTTTTGAGAAGTATGGTTGTTGATATTTTAATTTGGCATTCGGCAAGGGACAAGTCCCTCGATCCTGAGATCCTCGGGATCGAAGGACCCTTGCCCTACATTACGTCGACTTTTGAGATTTCTTTTTCTTTTTCCAGGGGATCTTGATGTCAAACTTGGGATACTGGTCACGGTACATGCCGAAAAGTTTTTCTTCGAGCATTTCCTTGGTGACAAAACGGGTCAAGTAGCCGTTCTCGGCAAAGGAAATTGTTCCGGTCTGTTCGGAGATCACAATAACTATGGCATCGGTAAGCTCTGATATGCCAACCGCCGCGCGGTGGCGAGTGCCCAGACGCTTGTCAAGCAGGCGGGATTCCGAAAGCGGGAGCAGGCATCCGGCGGCCAGTATGCGGTCCGCCTGCACAACAACCGCCCCGTCATGCAAGTATGATTTATGCTGGAAGATCGAGACCAGAAGCTCGGTCGACATGGCGGCGTCAAGCCTGACACCCGATTCCACATACTCATTAAGTCCGGTGTTCCTTTCAAGCACAATCAGCGCGCCGGTCTTTGAATCCGCCAGCTGTTCCACCGCCCTTACCAGTGAGCGTATGAACCACGAGCTGGGAGGCGGCATAACGCCCAGACGGGTAAATATCCTGCCCCGCCCCAGCTGTTCGAGCGTGCGCCTTAGCTCGGGCTGGAATACGATTACAATAATGATAAGGACAACTGCCGTGAATTTGTCGAAAAGCCAGTTAATGGTGTTAAGCCCTGTAACACGGGCCACAAAGTAGACCACCAGGATCAATACCAGCCCCCGCAGAAGCGCTATGGCCCGGGTACCCCGCAGCCACATCAAAAGGTAATAGAACATTACCGCTACCAGGATTATGTCGACCGTGTTCGCCAGTATCTTCCAATTCATGAAATGACTACATCCATTCTTGTGATATCTTCATAGTTCTCGCGCCTGATAATCTCATAGGCCTGGCCCTGGTTCAACATGACCATGGCAGGCCGGCAAACACGATTGTAATTGCTGGCCATGGAGTAATTATAAGCACCCGTGGCCGTGACCGCAAGCACATCTCCAACTTCCACCTTTTTAAGCTCTACATCGCGCAAGATAACATCGCCCGATTCGCAAAACCTGCCGGCAACGGTTACTCGTTCTTTCGCGCCGTTGTCTTCGTTAAACTTGTTGGCGACATAAGCCGCGTATTTGGCGTCGTAAAGTATGGGACGCGGGTTGTCCGCCATGCCGCCGTCGATCATAATATACTTCCTTACACCGGGAATGTCCTTGATGACGCCGATCTCGTAAAGCGTGACCCCCGCATTGCCCACCAGCGACCTGCCAGGCTCAAGTATAAGCCTGGGCGCGGGAAGGGACAGCTCTTTTATGCGGGCCATCAGCCTTTTGCATATCCTTTCGGCAAACTCTCCTGTACCCGGCACTTTTTCATCGCCAAGGTAGCTTATGCCCAGCCCGCCGCCAAGGTTCAATTCCATTACCTCTGTCCTGGTCTGGTCAAGGATGTCCTTTGCGGTCTGGCAAAGGACATCGACCTCGGCCTCGAACGGCTCGATATCGAATATCTGCGAGCCTATATGCGAATGTATGCCGACAAAGTTGACATATTTTTTTTCGTTGGCAACTCTTACCGCTTCTATAATATCCTGCCTTTGTATGCCGAACTTGGAGTCGATCTTGCCGGTCTGGATAAATTCGTGTGTGTGGGCTTCAATTCCCGGGTTCATCCTGAAAAGGATGTCCACTTCTTTCTTTGCATGACCGGCGATCTCGTCAAGCCGTTCAAGTTCTGCGAGATTGTCCACCACAATCCGGCCCACGCCAGCGTCAACCGCCTCTTTAAGCTCGGCCCTGCTTTTGTTGTTGCCGTGATAATAGATGTTCTTCATGCCGCAGGCGGCCAGGCGGGCCGTATAAAGCTCACCGCCGGAAGAAACGTCCACGCCCACTCCTTCTGAATCGATGACCTTGAGCACTGCCGTGCAGGAAAGGGCCTTGCTGGCAAAAACTATCCGCGTATCGGGATAATGCGCCCTGAAGGATTGCGCGTACTCGCGGCATTTTTCGCGCAGGGTAGCCTCGTCCATAACATATAGCGGTGTGCCAAATTCTTTGGCCAGGCCTACGGTATCACAACCGCCTATTTCAAGATGGTTCATTTTATTGACCCGCGCGGTGATCGGAAGGTTCATGCGGCATTTCCTTTCATTAATTTGTATTCCAGGCTGTCAACCAGCGCCAGCCAGCTGGCTTCGATAACATTGGTCGAAACCCCAACCGTGCCCCACGAACCATTCTCGTCGGCAGACTCCACAAAAACGCGCACTTTGGCGGCCGTGCCGGCCCTGGAATCGAGCACGCGGACCTTGTAGTCGGTAAGCTTTACGCGCAAAAGCTCGGGATATATGTCCTCTAACACATTTCGAAGAGCGTCGTCAAGCGCGTTGACCGGGCCGTCACCTTCCCCGCTGGATTCCAGTATCTGCCCCTTTACGCGGATGCGTATATTGGCCTCGACCAGCGTGGGCTCACTGCCGAACTTGTTGTTCTGTATCTTAAAGTCGACCAGCTCAAAATGCGCCCTGTTAAGCCCCATGGCCCTTTTTACCAGCAGTTCAAAGGAGGCCTCGCCTTCTTCAAACTGGTAGCCCTGGTGCTCAAGCTCTTTGAGCAATTTAACAAGCTCTTTGATCTGGGGGCTGTCCTTTTTGATGTCCACGCCGTAGTCTTTGGCCTTGTAGACAAGGTTGGATATTCCCGAAAGCTCGGACACTGTGACCCTGCGTTCGTTCCCGACCATCTGCGGGTCAAGGTGTTCGTAGGTCTGGGGATGCTTTAGGACGGCCGAGACATGAATGCCGCCCTTGTGGGAAAAGGCCGACCTGCCCACAAATGGCTTGTGAGCGGGCAATGGGAGATTGGCAATTTCCGCCACATGGTGCGCGAGTTTGTACAGGTCTTTCAGGGACTTGTCGCTTACGCAGTTGGTCCCCATTTTCAATTTCAGTATGGGTATGACAGAGCAAAGGTTGGCGTTGCCGCAGCGCTCGCCGTAACCGTTAATAGTGCCATGTACATGCACACATCCGCTATGCACCGCCTGGACCGAATTAGCTACAGCGCAGTCCGAGTCGTTGTGGGCGTGTATGCCAAGCGGCTTTTTGGTCTCTTCCCTCACCTCGCCCACAATGGCGGATATTTCAAAAGGCAAACAGCCGCCGTTTGTATCGCACAGGCACAGTATATCAGCCCCGCCTTTTTCCGCGGCCTTGAGCGTTTTGAGAGCATAAGCAGGGTTGTTTTTGTAGCCGTCAAAAAAGTGCTCGGCGTCAAAGATGACCTCCCTGCCCTTTTTCTTGAGGTATTTAACGCTATCTTCGATCAGTTCAAGGTTTTCTTCCAGCGAAATTTTGAGCGCCTCGGTAACATGGAAGTCCCAGGACTTTCCGAAAATGGCCACGGCAGGCGTCCCCGAATTGACCAGGGCCTGCAAGTTGGCATCTTTTTCACAAGAGTTTTTGGCGCGGCGGGTCGAGCCAAAGGCCACCAGTCTGGCATTCTTAAGCTTTATATCCCTGGCTTGTTCAAAGAATTCAATGTCTTTGGGATTTGAGCCGGGCCAGCCGCCTTCAATATAATGTATGCCTAGCTCGTCGAGAAGTTTGAGTATTTTTATCTTGTCCTGGACGGTAAAAGAGATGCCCTCGGTCTGGGCGCCATCGCGTAAGGTTGTGTCAAATAATGTAAGTTTGGGCATATTTAATTATAACACGCGAAAAGGAAACCGCGAAGTTCATTCGCAGGTTTCCGCGGTTAACTTCTGCGGATATCTTTAACGATACCGTCCTGCAGAAGTATCTCCAGGCCGCCAACTTTCTTATAAAAATCGTCGCCCACATTCACTTCAACCCAGCTTTCCATTGTACCGCGGGGATATTCGGCCCCCAGCAAAAGCCTGGATATTTCCTCGGCCTGCTTTTGAAAGACCTTTTTTTGCAATGCCAGCCTGCCTTTTTCCTGGGCAACCTGTCTTTTGAGATTTTCCAGTTCTTTTAGCTTGCCGGCCTTTTTCATTTCGGAAGCATAAGACTGCACCTGCTGGTCTATCTGGCGGGCGGCATTGTCCAGCTTTTCTATTTTGGCCCTGATCTCGGTCTCGGAATCCAGCTTGAACTTTTCCGTCACAACCGCCTTTATTTTTACTGCCCGTTTAAGAACCGGGCCTTTGGCAGTTTTTTTCTCCTTTTTCATCACCAGAAGTTCTTCCTGTTGGAAGTATAGCCGATCATTTTATATATCAGGCAAAAGCCAACCATACCCGTTAAAAGGGAATACCCGCCCAGCAGGAAAAAGACAGGTGTAAGTATCACGCCGCTATAACCTAAAAACGGCAGGGAAAAGATCAAGGCCCCAAGCAGTATTCTTAGCAGTCTTTCCATTATTCCGATATTGGGTTCCATAATATAACTCCTCCTAATTCCTCCTGCGCCCCTTGTGGCTTCGGAGGATTATTTTAACGCAAATAAAGTGTACAACGAAATCAAAAAGATAGCAACCTGGACCAAAGAAACGCTTCTGTTCTTTGGTTTTATGACAAACGCCGCGGCCACATAGACCATAAGCATGACCAGCAAGAAGGCGTTCAAGACCAATTGGGTGTTGGATATGGCCGCCAGTATCGGGCCGCGCTGATAGAACAGATCATCCAAAAACAAAAGAAAAACATTATAAAGGTTTGACCCGATGAAGTTGCCCACCGCCATGCCGGGAGAAATGAAAAGAGCCGAGGTCGACACCACAAGTTCGGGCAGAGTAGTGGCTATACCAATAAAAAGGGCCCCGACCAATGTCTGTCCCCACCCGTAAATGCTGGATATCTCTTCGCCAATAAAAGGCAGCCAGGCCCCGGCCGCGACTACGACCAGCGAATAAAAACAAAACCAGAATACCACCTGGAACATGGAAAGATGCTGGAAAACAAGCTCGCCGTTATGACTGCCCTTTTCCCCATGGTAAAGCGCCCGCATCGCGACAGCATAAATAATGAATAGCAAGAAAGTATAAATACTGACATTGAAAAAGACCAGGTCCATCCCGTTCTTGCTCAATACGGTCCCAACCAGCGCGGTAAGCACCATTAGAAACACATAAACACCGGTGGTCTTGTTGCCCTGTCCCAGGGACTGAAAGATGGTGGGCTTTTTGCGGAAGAACTGGATGATATCAAGGACCGCAATGTAAAACATGTTGTACAGGCAGGCGCCGAACACGTTGCCCACAGCCAGGTCAGGAGAATTTACGGCAGTGACCGCGGAAATGCCGTTGGCCGTTTCGGGCAGTGAGGTTATCATGGCCAGCAAAACAATGCCGATCCAGGCATGCCCCATACCGGTCTTTTCGGCCAGAATATCACCATATTGGGTAAGCTTTCTCCCTGCCCAGAGGATGGCGACCGCGCAGATCAAGAACTTTATCCAAACCATGAAGCAATTCTATCATACTTTGATATAATAGAAATATGCAAATAAGAAATATCAAAGTCGGCAGATTGGCAACCAATTGCTACATTGTTTTCGACGACAGCAAAGAAGCTCTGGTGATCGACCCCGGGGAAGAACCGGAAAAGATATTGCCGGAGCTTGTCGACCTAAAACCACAGCTTATAGTCTTGACCCACGGCCATTACGACCACGCCACCCATTGCGGGGTATTGAAAGAAAAACTGAACATCCCCATCGCCATCCATGAAGACGAGATAAAAATGCTGGCTTTTGCCACCAGGACCAAAGCCGACAGACTGCTTAAGGACGGAGAAATAATTGAGGTTGGATGCTTGAAGTTTGAAGTTATAAGCACCCCGGGACATACCAGAGGAGGACTCTGCCTCTATAATAAGGAACACGGCGTGCTTTTTTCCGGTGACACATTGTTTGCCGGCACTTGCGGCCGCTGTGATTTCCCCACCGGCTCGGAAGAAGAAATGGCCGCTTCGTTAAGAAGACTGCTGGCCCTGCCGCCAGAAACACGCGTTTTGCCAGGCCATGGCAGAGAGACCAGCATTGCCGCGGAAAGATGCCTGATCAATGAATATGGACTTTGATCCGCGATTTAGATAGAATGGATGAAAAGGGGGATATAAACAACATGAGAGAAAGACAACAAGAGATCAAACGCCGCAGACAGCGCAGAAAAAAAAGACTTAAGAAAAAGGCCAGGGGCAAAAAGGTCTAAGCTTGATGAAAGTACTCCTCGCAGGCTACAACCTCGATAATGAAGTTATCGAAGGGCTCAAGTCGGGCAATAACCGTGGTGACAACGTGACGCCCGAGGTCCTTTCGGCATCATACGCCCGCATCTCGCGCGATCCGCGCCCCATAGATGAACTGCGCGCCGATGCCCGCAACGAAGTGGAAAAGACCCGTCGCTCCAACAAGGCCATCATATTTAAAATGGGCCACCATTCCGTGGCCGAACACGCTATCTTTAATTTTGACCTTATCGGGATATCGCGTTTGGCCCTGGAAGAGATCGAAAAGTTCAGGCTTGTCTCGTATACTGAAAAGTCACAGCGTTATCAGCGGCTCGAGGATAACTATCTGCCTGGCCCATATGATGATATCGTTAAAGAACAAAACAAGTCGTATCAGAAAATGGTTGATGGAGGCGTCGAACCCGAGGACGCGCGATACATAACCTCGCTGGCCACCAGGGGCCAGGTGGGGGTGACGATTAACGCGCGCAACCTGGAATTACTCTTTAGAAGATTTGCCTCGTCCAAATTGCCTGAGATCAATCGACTGGGAGTAGAGATGTTCAAGCAGGTCGAAGCGATCGCTCCTTCGATCATTCTTTTTACTCAGCCAAACGCGCTGGACAGGGATACTTATGATGAACTAGGGAAAGGCTTAGGCTTAGGCCTGGGCTCAGGAAAACAAAGAGAAGTGTCGCTTGAGTACTATACGCCGAAGGCTGATGAGATGACGGTAGCGGCGCTTATGTATACTGTTTCAAAGGCTCCCTTCAAGGAATGTCTGGCAAAGGCTGAAAGCTTGAGCAAGGAAGAAAAAATGGAGCTGTTAAAAACAGCGCTAAAGAACATGGAATTCTATGACGCGACCCTGCGCGAGTTTGAATATGTTGACCTGGGTTATGATCTGATCGTATCGTCCGCCTGCTTTGGCCAGCTAAAAAGACACCGTATGGCAACCCTGACCTGCCAGGAATATGATCCCTGCCTGGGGGTTACGATACCGCCCGCAATCGTCACCAGGGGGTATAAGGATGAGTTCATGAGGATAGTTGACCTGACCAACAAAGCCTATGAGAAGCTTAAAACCCCCTACGTCCTTACCGGGGCGCATCGCAAACGAGCACACTTCAAATGCAATGCCAGGGAGCTGTACCACATCTCCAGATTAAGAGAGGACCAACACGCGCAATGGGACATCCAGAACATTTCAAAAGAGATGGTCGAGCAGGCCAAAACAGTAATGCCACTCACCCTGCTGACCTGCTGCGGCAAAGATGTTTATGCCGGGATCTACAAAGGGATATTCGGCAGTCACCCCAAGGTTTTACCGCTTTACTAACATGAAAAAAAAAGAAAGGTTTTGTATCGGTGTTCCCGAAATAGACCGGGAGATCGAAAGGCTCTCTGAAAAATACAGCCATGGCCGCACCAATGAATATTTCCGCCAGCTTTTCACGACCATTGTAAAACTATATCTTGATAAAGCCGACGAAGAAGATCTGCACCTCTTAAACATCTCCATTAAAGAACTGCGCCACGCTTTCAGGGTATTCAAAAGTTACCGTGATGTCAGGAAGGTGTCCATTTTCGGCTCGCACCGCTCCCCTCGCGATTCTGTCGAATATCGCATGGCAGAAGAATTTTGCGGCAAAATCGCGGAAAAGGGATTTATGGTGATAACCGGAGGCGGCGGGGGCATTATGGAAGCGGGCAACAAGGCCGCCAGGGAAAAAAGCTTTGCCGCCAAGATAAGGATAAGCATTGAATCTCCCAATCCCTTTATCCCCAAAGGCGACAGGATGATAATGTTCAACTACTTCTTTAACCGCAAGCTGGTCTTTATAAAGGAATCCGACGCGACCGTGCTTTTCCCCGGCGGCTTTGGCACCATGGACGAAGGGTTTGAGGCCCTTACCCTGCTGCAAACAGGCAAATGCCCTCCACGCCCAATAGTCATGGTCGAAGATGTTAAGACCGGCTATTGGAAAGGCTGGGAGCATTTTGTGCGCGGCAAGATGGTGAAAAAGGGGCTTTTGCGGGATATCGACCTGGACCTTTATCGGATCGTCAAAAGCGTGCCGCAGGCCATCAAGGAAGTGGTGGATTTTTTCAAGATATACAATTCGACCCGCTTCATAAAAGACCTTACCGTGATCAGGATGGAAAAACAGCTTTCTTCCGCCGCGTACAAGGAGCTGAACAGGGAGTTTAAAGACATTCTGGTAAAAGGCAAGATCGAACCCTGCCTGCCCCAATCCGCGGAAAAAAAAGACAGGGACCGCCTTTTCCTCCCGCGGATGAAAATGTATTTCGATCAAAGATCTTTTACCAGACTGCTCCAGCTTGTGAGAAGGATTAACACCTATGCTGATTAGAAAGACCGACACCGAAATGATACGCGGCTACTTCGAAGACAGTTCCGGGCTGTCCGGCGGCTTTGCCGAAGAAGTGGTCCTGCCGGAGAACGAAAAGGATGTTTCCGAATTTCTGGAAGAAGCCAGCGCCAAAGGCAATTTCGTTACCGTCTCGGGAGGCGGTACCGGCGTGACAGGGGGAAGGGTCCCTTTTGGCGGGTCGGTGCTGGCTGCTGACAGGTTCAACAAGATAATCGACTGTTTTGAGGGCGGCATAATTGTCCAGGCGGGCGTGCCGCTTGACGAAATACACCGTGCCGCGGATTCCATTGGATATTTCTACCCTCCCGACGCCACCGAGCAAACCGCGTGGATCGGCGGGAACATTGCCACCAACGCCTCGGGCGCGCGCAGTTTTAAGTATGGCTCAACGCGCAACTACGTAAAAGGCCTGAAGGTGGCGCTCTCGAACGGCGAGATACTCGATATTTGCCGGAACACGGTAAAGGCCAGCAACAGGGGCCTTTTGTCCGTTGGCAAGAAGAAAACAGCTATTCCCAACTATGAAATGCCCGGGGTCAAGAACGCCGCCGGCTATTTCAGCAAACCCGGCATGGACCTGATAGACCTGTTCATCGGGTCCGAGGGCACGCTGGGAGTGATACTGGAGGCCGAACTGGAACTGCAAAAAAAGATCGGTCCCCTTTTCGGGTGTTTTGCTTTTTTCGAGGATGAGAACAGGGCCTTCGATTTTGTGGCCGAATTGAAAAAGCGCGCTTCGCGGGGATTCGACCTTCTGGCCATTGAATATTTTGACAGGCATTCGCTCGCCCTGCTTTCAAAAAAATATCCCAATATCCCAAAAAGCTCTACCGGTATGGTTTTCTTCGAACAAGAGATATCACCAAAAATAGAAGACAGTTATCTTGAGGCCTGGGCCGAGATATTGGACAGCTCTGGCGTTGGCGAAAGCAATACCTGGATGGCGGATGACGCGAAAAAATTCCAGGAGCTAAAGGACTTCCGCCATTCACTGCCCGAGCTGGTCAACGAAACGGTAAAAAGCCGGGGCATTCCCAAGATAGGCACGGACATGGCCGTGCCGGCGGAAAATTTCGACACGATGCTGAGATACTACCGCGAGCATCTGGAACAACAGCAGATTGACCACCTTTTCTTCGGCCACATCGGTGAGAACCACCTGCATGTGAACGTCCTGCCCAGGAACGCGGAAGAGGCAAAGACCACCAAAGAATTATATTTGAAGTTCGTAAAAATGGCGGTAAGCCTGGGCGGCACAGTATCGGCCGAGCACGGCATTGGAAAGCTCAAGCACGATTTCTTGAAAGAAATGTACGGGAACGATGGCATCATGGAAATGGCAAGGGTAAAAAAAGAGCTTGACCCCGCCTGCATATTGGGGCTGGGAAATATTTTCCCGAAAGAATTATTGTTTTAGGAGGTTGTCATGAAAAAAACAAAGATCGCTCCCAGCATACTTTCCTGCGATTTCGGTCACCTGGCCGAGGAAATAAGAAAGACGGAAGCGGCCGGGGCTGATATGCTGCATCTGGACATAATGGACGGCCACCTGGCCCCCAACCTTACCATGGGCCCGGCCATGGTCAAAAAAGTGCGCGAGCTCACCAATCTGCCGCTCGAAGCGCACCTGATGATAGACAACCCCGATATATTCATGAACGATTACATCGAGGCAGGGGCCGATATCATAACCATTCACGCAGAAGCCTATGATACTGAACCGCCATCCAACAGGAAGATCAAGGAAGTGCCGCGAACCGTAAAAAAGATCGACGAAAAGAAATTGCGCCGCGACCTTGAGCATTTAAAATCTAAAGGAAAAATGGCAGGTTTAACTCTCAATCCAGGCACTGCCCTATCGGTTATCGAGCCATTTCTAGATATAGTAGATATTGTGCTGATCATGAGCGTTAATCCAGGTTTTTCCGGCCAGAAGTTCATGCCGGAAGTTTTGCCAAGAATAAAAGAACTGCGCCCGAAATTCAAAAGAGAAATAATGGTAGACGGCGGCATCAACGATAAGACGGCCGGGGAAGTCATAAAAGCCGGGGCAGATATACTGGTCACCGCATCATACTTTTACGGGGCGGAGGACTATGCAAAAG
>JAHJBW010000207.1 GCA_018813405.1 Candidatus Margulisiibacteriota bacterium
CAACACTCTGGATTTTGCGAAGGCGTTTCCGCCGCCTACAAGACCGCTGTTTTAACGGCGCAAAAAGGCCAAAATGTCTTTATGCTCGGCAACCTGGTACACAATACCCAGGTGGTGGACAAGCTAAAGGACCTGGGAATCAAGGTCTTAAGCTCTCTTTCCGAAATACCGCAAAATGCCACAGGCTCACTTTTAATATCCGCCCATGGCGTTGCCCCCCACATTTATGAAGAGGCAGAAAAAAAGGGCCTTAATATAATCGACACTACCTGTTCATGGGTGAAACGGGCGCAGAAAATAGCCAAAGAAATGGGCAAAAAGGGTATGACTGTTGTTATTGTGGGGGATGAAGGGCATCCTGAGGTGAAGGGGCTCATTGGTTGGGCAGGCAAGAACTCTGTCGTCATAGAAAATCCCGAGGAAGCCTCGGACCTTGATTTTATCTCCTTCTTTCAACCTCAGGTCGGGGTGGTGGCGCAGACCACGCAATCCGAGGACAACTTCAACAGCATTGTTGCCGAGCTAAAAAAGCACCTAAAAGACCTTGAGGTCCACAACACGATCTGCGGAGCCACAGAAAAGAGGCAGAAAGCCGCTGTAGAGCTTGCCAGGGGAGTTGACCTGATGCTGGTGATCGGCGATCAAAAGAGCGCTAATACCAAGCGTTTGACGGAGCTTTGCTCAAAGACAGGGACTGAAACGCACCAGATTCAGACCGCGAAAGAGCTTGACCCTCAATGGTTAAAGGGAAAAGGCAAAGTCGGGCTTACTGCCGGGGCGTCCACGCCGGATTGGGTGGTAGAGGAAGTGGTGAGGGTAGTTAGGTAGCGACGCCTTTCTGTTAAACCCGTCCAGAAAGTTTCTGGATCAATTCGGGCTTGATCTGTTTGATAAAATGACGGTAGTGTTTGGGAAGGAATTTGCCCAGATCCTGTTCCAATTTATTTTCGGGAAAATGCTTGATCTTATTTAGTATATCTTGCGGATGATACTCCTTGTTATACCAGCTCATTTTCTTTTGCACATAATCCGGCTTGATCTCAATATTTTTGCTTAAGAGCAGCCAAAGATCAAACAAGTCCCTTCCTTTTGCGCGCATTAAAAGCGCCCGGATCTTTTCCGCCATCAGTTCTTCCACGGAAAGATGCACTACCAGGGGGTAAGGCGAGACGGGGAAGGATGTCTCTATAGGGCTTATTTGCCGGGTAAGCGGCTTTTCTCTTAAGGAAAATTCCAACCGGATAGTTAACGGATGTTTTAACCCTTCTGAATATTTTATTAAAGCCGTTATCGCATTTTTCTTATTTTCTGGCCCGGATAGATGTAAATAAGGAGCTTCAGCGTTTAGCTGTTCCATAGTTGCGATAAGCAAATGTTGTAATTGATCGCTAGTCATTTTGCAGGTAAAATCCAGGTCTTCAGAAAACCTAAAGGATCCGAACAGAAAATGGATCGCGGTGCCGCCCTTTAAAAAAACATTTTCAGAAGCTTTTGAGAGGTATAAATATTTGAGAAAAACCAGCTGAAAATATTCCCGTAATATAGTATATTGATCGATCTGATATTTATTGGCCAGATCCCTTATCTGTTCTTGAGTGAGCATACTATCTTTTCCTCTTAAAAATGGTTTGGACGAGATTGTTGAAAGGCAGATATTTGATCTTGCCGCAAAATTCCCTGAATTTTTTTTGGTTGATCTTTGAAAGGTCCAATTCATCAAAAGAGACTGTGCGCAGGCCTTTTGAAACTAAATAAATCTCATCAACCAGCGCTTTTTCGGGAAGGGCGATTAGAAAATTGTTTTGTTTTTCGTATCCCCAATAAAGCCCTTCGGCGCAATGGACAAATTCGTATTCTTTTTGCCGGGAGTCGATCTTTTTGCTTTTTCTGGGGGTTATGGAAGTTATAGTGTAGGGGAATTGTGAGAGCATCCCATAATAGTTCAGCGCTGACTCCAATGAGACATAAGAAGGCGAATATAAATAATTGGCCTGTTCAAATTCATGGGGGCTTGAGAAGCTGGAAGCATACAGCCCCTTTTTAAGGCGCAGGAGAACTTCCTGTTTTACCAGCTTTTCGGCTGTCTTATAAGCGGTATTGTCCTCTTTGATCCCCAGAAGTTTTTTCAGGTCTCCCAGGCTTAGAAGCCGAAGGTTTGATCTTTGCAGTATTCTGATTATCTCGGCCAATTGCATAGCTTCCACATCCTGTATCAAATTATACAGGAAGTAGCATCTATGTCAAGAGGCAATATTGCGATTATAAAAATTGAAATTTCC
>JAHJBW010000208.1 GCA_018813405.1 Candidatus Margulisiibacteriota bacterium
GGCTGGCGAAAAAAAGTCCTTTGACTACGGGTTTGTTATCTTTGGGCTTTTTGCTTTTTCCCTGGCCACACTGTCCCTGGCAAAATCGTATGAATTGCTTCAAAACAAGACCGAAGACAGCGGCGAATTAAAAAAACAGGCGTCAAAGACCAACTATGCCGTTATGCGCGGGGAAAATGAACGCCTTATCGAACTTAACAAAAACCTTGATGAAAGGTTGGCCGACCTTAAAAAGGACCGCAATTCCCTTATTCAACAGCTCAAAAAATTTGAAGAGGCTTTCAAGGAAAGGGTTACCAATGAAGAATTCCTGAAAAAGACAGTTGGCGCCATTAAAAAAGAAAATCAAAAGCTTGAAGACGAAAAAAATCAGATTTGCCTGGATTTTGCGAGACTGCAAAAAGAACTGGAAGTTTTTACCAGGATAGAGATAGAGCCCGTAAAAAAAGAGGAGGCCGTCAAGAAAAGTAAAAAAGGCGTAAAAACGAACGTGGCAAAAAAGACATCTGCAAATAAGAAAAAAAGGAGCAGTACCAAAGGATCATGAAAAAGTTCACTATAATAGCAGGATTGTTTTTTCTGTTCGCAATGTCTTCAGCGGCCCAGCTTTCATTTTATCTCATAGACAATTTTGAGGACGGCACCTTTAGCAAATGGTTTGTTTTCGATAGGGTCCAGCCAAAGATAATAATGCCGCCTTCGGTAGATAAAAAGGACCTTATCGCGGAATCTTGCGGTGAGTATGCTCTGCAATTGAAAGGTTCCACTACCGACTGGTATGTTGGAGGCATAGGCACAAACCTGACCGTTGATGCCAACGAATACTCAAGGCTCCAGCTTGACATGTTCGGCAGCCCATACGGCGGCAAGGTCAAGATAGAGCTTTACGAGGACGATAACGGCAACTCCATAATTGAACAGGACGAGTCTAACAACTGGTCCGCTACCAAGGATGATATTTGGTTTGTGGAGCTGCCTATTTTGGGCGAAGGTTACACCCGCTTCTCTATCCCTTTTTCCGCGTTCAAAGATGCCAATCCCGGGGTGGGAGACGATAAGTTCAATCCGGATAAGATGAACAATTCCGGCGGACTTTTAAGGGTGCAGTTAGTTTTTGTGGCTGACCAAAAAGAAGGCGAGATAGAAGCTGTTTTGGACAATGTCCTGTTGACCTATTAATATAAAGGAGGACCAAAATGAGAACACGGGGAAAGGAAGTACTTAGATACGCTGTGGTGTTGCTGGGGGTGTTGCTGGTGGGAAGTGTCGCTTCAGCTTTTGTTTCCTTCAAAGATATCGATCCTGAAGGCGTGAGCTTTCAAGCCGGGCCAACAAAGGGATTTGAGGGCCTTTCCATTGCCTGGGTCGAGACCGCGTTATATCCCAAAAATGTTTCGCAAGGCCGTGAACTTTTCCTGGAAGTTAATTTGACCTCTAAAGTGCAGGAGATCAAAGCCAGTTTCGATTTTGACAACAAAGATATTACACTGTATTCAGACGACGGACTTTCCTGGAGCAGGGTCATAAAAACCCCTGCCAATATTCTTCCTGGCGTGCATGTTGCCAAGCTGGAGATCAAAGATAAGAAAGGCAATAAAATAGCGCGTACCCTTGACTTTCTGGTCAAAGAAGACTCGTCCAAAGATATAAAGAGCAAATTTACCGTAAAAGTGCTTTCAGAAGCTCCCATAATCGACAACGGGAAGGTTGTTGGTCAACTGGAACAGGGGGCCAGGGTAGAGGCTTTGTACAAGGCCCCATTCTATCGCATCAGGCTGGAAAACGGCAAAGAAGGCTGGGTTGAAGCTAACAATGTGGAAGAGTTGACCGGCGAGCTTTATCTGCAGGGATATAAATCCTATATTTCCAAGGATTATGCTAACGCGGCGCTGGCTTATAAGAAAGTAGTGGATATCGATCCTCTGCATTTCAAGGCGCATTACTGGCTTTCAAAAAGTTATTTGAAACTTGGCAAGGTTGACCTGGCAATAGCCCATCTCAACGAGGTGCTAGCGAAGAACCCAGAAGATATCGACGCGGCCCTGCTTTCAGCGCAGCTTTCCGAAAGATACGCGCAATTGGCGCAAGAGAAGCAGAATGAAAATAATTTCGCGGTTGCCGTTGACGCGTTTGAAAAAGTTGTAGCCCTGGAACCCGAGGATATCAATGCCTGGGTGAGCATGGGAAATCTCTACAAGAAAATGGGATCTGCCGATAAGGCCCAAAACGCCTATCTGCACGCGTTAAGAGTTGATCCGACCAACAATACAGCCCATGCCGCCATGAATACCAAAATATATCAGATGGCATCTGCTCCAAGGGCTTCCGCGCCCATCATAACAGCCTCGACAGCCAAAAAACAGCCTGTCATAGCGCAAAATGTGGTAAAGGAAGAAAAGTTCAGGAAACTGGCCATGTTCGAAGAGAAAAGAAAAACTGCACCCACTTCTTCCGGGCTAGCCCAGTTGCCAAAAGATATGACCGCCAGCTCGATCAATTTTGTCAGGACAGCCAAGACCCACAAGGGCACAAACGTGAATCAGGCCATCGCTTCGGTGCTTAGCATGACCAGATCGCTGGGCACCAAGATATACGAGGATGGCTGGCATGTCAGGAACAATCCTGGCGGCGGTACCCATGTCATTTATGTCTGCCGTCAAGAGCGGAATGGGAATATCGAGAACGAGAATTTTGAATTCCGCGTGAACGTTGATAACGGTGATATCCATCCATTGAACGCGAATGCCAAGCTGCTCATGAGCAGGTGGTAGGGGGGCCGCAGGCACTGAGCCTGTCGAAGTGCCACCGTAGCTCAGTTGGTAGAGCAGTCGATTCGTAATCGACAGGTCACCAGTTCGATCCTGGTCGGTGGCTTATTAATGCCGGTGTAGTCCCTCGACAAGGCTCGGGACTTAGGTTAAAATAAGAATGCCAGCGCGATAAGCTGAATGTCACTTTGGAGGCACTGAGCTTGTCGAAGTGCCGGTGTAGCTCAGCTGGTAGAGCAGGGGTTTTGTAAACCTCAGGTCGTGGGTTCGACTCCCTCCGCCGGCTAATTTATTTTGTAAACCTCAGGTCGTGGTCCGAGTAAAGTATGAAATCCCTATATCTATTTTTTGGCGACGAAGAATACCTTATTAAAAGCAAGCTCCGTTCTTTAAAGGAAAAACACAAGAACGCCAGCCTTGAAACCTATGATCACAACACCACCGCCGAGGTCCTGGCCGAGACTTTGCGCATGAGCTCGCTCTTTGCTCCCGAAAGGTTAATAATCGTTGAGGATATCAATCTGGCGCGCTCTGAATGGCTGTTGGAGGTAATGCCCGATCTGTCGCCGGGAACAACACTTGTATTGCTGCCGGAACAAGTTGATCGCAGGAACAAGGTATTTAAGTATTTTAGCAAGCACGGCGAGATCTTTGAGGCCAGGGCCTATGCTCCATGGCAGCAGGAAGAAGCCGCGGAAGTGATATTGAAAGAAGCAAACATTAGCCGGCCCGCGGCCCGATTGTTGGTGGAGATAGTCGGTACCGATCTGAGGAGTTTAATGAGCGAGGTTGAAAAGATATCCACCTATTGCGGAGAGGGGCAGGCCATTGACGAGGCGGCGGTCAATTTATTGGCGGTTTCGGGGGAAATGGATGCCTTTGCCCTGGTGAACTCCCTGCGTTTCAAGAACGCTAAAACATCACTTTTAATACTGCAAAGGGCTTTCAGGGAAAAAACTGACCCTTTCTCGATGCTGGGGATGCTGGCACAGCAGTTTCGAATGGCGCTTTTGGTAAAAAGTTTCGGCGGGACCAACCATTTTACCATAGCCCAGAGTATAAAAAGCACGCCTTTCTATGTGAAAAAGTGCCTTGAATTCGCTCAGCATTACAAAACAGAAGAGATCAAAAATGTTTTGAACGATCTGCATGAGGTTGGCCTGAAACTAAAGACAGGGGCCAACGCCAGGGTCCTGATGTCTTTATTGGTGAACGATATCTGCAATGGATAAAAAAAGATTAGCGGCCCTGCTATGGATATTGATAGTGATCGCTGCCGTTCTGGTGATCAGATTGTTTTTTTTGCAGGTGGTTGGCTATTCTTTTTATCAGAACAAAGCTATCGAACAGCGGACACGCCTCATAAAAAAAGCGGCCAATCGCGGGGATATTATGGACAGGAACGGCAATATCCTGGCAACTTCGATAGACACATATTCAATATATATCAACCCCAGAAAGTTTAGGGATTACGAAGAACTATCGCGCCTACTGAAAAAAGAAGTAAAACCCGAATCAAAGAAAAGGGCTTTTGCCTGGATCGAAAGAAAGATAAGCAGGGAACTGGCGGAAAAGATAAAAGCCAGGTCTTTTGAGGGATTGGACTTTCTTGTGGAAAAAAAGAGGGTGTATCCCAAAGGGCATCTTGCTTCGCAGGTGCTGGGATTTGTCGGTCTGGACAACGAGGGGATGTCCGGAGTGGAATTTGGCTATGACGAGTATCTGAAAGGTGAAGAAGCGGAAATTTATACTGAATCCGATATCGGCGGGATCGAACTATTGTCGGCCCACCAAAAAGAACAAAAGCGCGGCGCGCCCGGCATGAATTTAATGTTGACCATTGATGAGAACATACAATATTTCGCGGAGTCGGCGCTTGAAAGGGCCATACAAAAGTATGGCGCCAAACGCGGGTTGGTCATTGTTATGGAAGTGGAAAGCGGGGAGATACTGGCGCTGGCCGGAAAGCCTGATTTTGATCCCAACAAATACGCGGAATCGCCAACGGATTCCTGGCATTCACGGGCGGTACAGGTCTATGAGCCGGGATCGACCTTTAAGGTGATCACCCTGGCGGCGGGATTGAGCGAGAAGGCGATAGACCTTGATACCAAACTGAAAGCTCTTGAAAGCATCAAGGTGGGTGATAAGACCATCAAGAACGCGCATGCCATAAATTTTGGCGGCAGTACCGTTAGTCCTTCCAAAATGCTCGAAGAGTCCATTAACACCGCGGCGGTCCAGATAGGACTGAAGGTGGGGAAGGACAGGTTTTACCGAAAGATAAGGGATTTTGGCTTTGGCGAAAGGGTGCAGGCCGGCCTGCCGGGAGAATCAAAGGGCCTGCTCAGAGAGCCTTCCAAATGGTATGAGCCGGACCTGGCCATGATGACCTTTGGCCAGAGTATTGGCGTAACGCCCCTTCAACTTATATCTGCCATTGGCAGTATTGGGAACGGCGGAGGAAGGGTACAGCCGGTGCTGGTCAAAAAGATCGAAAGCCTGAGCGAGAATTTTGTAAAGACCCATTATCAAAAGGTGCTCAGTCGGCCTCTTTCAAAGGAAGTGGCTGA
>JAHJBW010000209.1 GCA_018813405.1 Candidatus Margulisiibacteriota bacterium
ACCAGGCTGGCTTCAGATCCCATGATCCTGGCCGCGCCCTGGTGGACAAGCTTGCCGGCATCTTCTTCAAGGTGCACCCTGGTAATGCCGATCCGCTTTTTCTTCCCTTCTACCTCGATCTCAACATGTCCCCCTTCTGCCAGGGGCAGGTCGAACTGTGAGACCTGGTAGTCCTTGGGCAGGTCGGGGTAGAAGTAGTGCTTGCGGGCAAAGACGCTTCTTGGGTTGATCTTGCAGTTCAGGGCAATAGCCGTTTTGATGGCCAATTCGATCGCCTTTTTGTTGGTCACGGGCAAAACTCCGGGTTGGCCGGTGCATACAGGGCAGATGTTGGTATTGGGCTTGTTGCCGAACTTGGTCGAGCAGGAGCAGAACATCTTGCTTTCGGTTAAAAGCTGGCAGTGGGTCTCAAGTCCGATAACGGTTTCGTATTTCATGTTTTGGGCCTTTTCCTGTGCCACTCGGTATTTTGTTCAAAAGAATAAGCCGCTCTTAATATCGCCGCTTCGTCAAAAGCCTTGCCTATGATCTGGAGGCCAACAGGCAAGTTGCCGTCCATGCCACAGGGGATTGATATCGCTGGCAATCCGGCTAGATTGACTGGAATGGTCGCAATGTCAGAAATATACATTGACAATGGATCAGATACTTTCTCGCCGATCTTAAAAGCCACCGATGGGGCGGTAGGGGAAATAAGCACGTCTACCTTGCTAAATGCTTTGTCAAAATCCTGTTTCATAAGTGTACGGGCCTTTAGCGCTTTCAAGTAAAAAGCATCATAATAGCCGGCTGAAAGCGTATAGGTGCCGATCATTATCCTTCTTTTTACTTCCGGCCCGAAGCCTTCCTGTCTGGTTTTGAAATACATGGACATTAAGTCTTTCTTATGAAGGCGGGGTGACGTCACCCCGCCTTCAGTTCGCAGGCCATACTTGACCCCATCATACCGGCTCAAGTTCGAGCTGGCTTCTGATGGCGCGATGATGTAATAGGTTGCCACCGCGTATTCATAGGTTGGCATTGAAACTTCAAACACCTTTGCCCCAAGCTTTTCAAATATTTTGACAGCCTCTTTAATCGATTTTTTTACACTTTCATCAATTCCCTTGCCAAGGACTTCCTTTATAATTCCGATCTTTAATCCCTTAACGTCATTGATGAGGGCTTTTTTGAAGTCGGGCGTTTCAATGTTGACTGAGGTTGAGTCCTGGCTGTCGTAGCCGGAAATCGCGTTCAACATAATGGCCGAATCAGTTACGTCTTTTGTTAACGGTCCGATCTGGTCAAGAGACGAAGCAAAAGCCACCAGGCCATAGCGAGAAACCCGGCCGTAGGTTGGTTTAAGACCGACCACCCCGCAAAATGATGCCGGCTGCCTGATAGATCCGCCGGTGTCGGAGCCCAGGGCCGCGAAGCATTCGTCCGCCGCAACAGCCGCGGCTGATCCGCCGGAAGATCCGCCCGGCACGCATTTGAGGTCACAGGGGTTATGGGTAACATGCATGGCGGAATTTTCGGTGGAAGATCCCATGGCAAACTCATCCATATTGGTCTTGCCAATGATGACCGCGCCAGCCGCTTTGAGTTTGTCGACAACAGTCGCGTTATAGGGTGGGATGTAGTTATACAGGATCTTTGAAGCGCAGGTCGTCAGCGTGCCTTTTGTGCACATGTTATCTTTGATGGCGATGGGGACTCCTGTCAGGGACCCCGCATTTCCGGCCTTGATCTTTTTGTCCGCTTCGCGGGCCTGATCGAGCGCCTCTTCTTTTGTGAGGGTAATGTAGGCCCTGACCTTGTCTTCAATTTTCTCGATCTGTTCAAACACGGCCGTTGTCAGTTCGACAGAAGAAGCTTGTTTGTTCTGCAGTAACGCGTGTGCTTCGTGGAGGGTTAATGAGACGCAATGCATCGCGTCTTTACGGTTATTCATTTTCGATGATCCTCGGTACTTTGAACATATGGTCCTCTTCTTCGGGCGCGTTCTTGAGAATGGCTTCGACATCTTCGCAGGGCACGGCCTTATCTTCGCGCAGGACGTTTTTCATGGGGATGGCGTGAGAAGTAGGTTCTACTCCCGATGTTTCAAGCCTGTTTATGGTCTCGGCGTAACCCAGAATAGACGAAAGCTGCTTTTCAAAGAGCTCTTTTTCTTTGTCTGAAAGGCCAAGGCGGGCCAGGCGGGCTATGTGTTCGACGTTGATATGCATGATTTATTATATCATATAAAACTCACCCCCTTGATCCCCCTCTCTTATTAAGAGAGGGGGATACCGCCGTAAGGCGGAGGGGGTGAGTTATGTCGGAAGCGTGAACTTAAAGCAGGAGCCTTTGCCCAACCCTTTGGACTCTGCCCATATCTGGCCGCCGTGGGCTTCTATAATGGTCTTGCACAGGGCCAGGCCAAGGCCGGTACTGCGGACCTTGCTGGCGGATTGGCTGACGGAAAAGAATTTTTCAAACACGCGGGAAAGGTTTTCTTTTTCGATCCCCAGTCCCTGATCACAAACAGCGACGCTCAGCTGTTTGTGCTTGTTTGTTTCCGCCGAAATGCTGACGGTAGAATTTTCCGCAGAGAACTTCAGCGCGTTTGAAAGCAGATTTATCATGACTTGCAATATCTTGCCCTCGTCTATTTCGATGGGAGGGACCTTGCTGGAGATGTTCACGGCAATATTGATCTTTTTGGAATCGTATTGGGATTGTATCTCTTCCACGGCATTGGTCAGGGTTTTTGAAATATCGCATTTGGACTTTTCAAGCGGCGCGCGTCCGGACTCGATCCTGGAAATGTCCAAAAGGTCAGAGACCATATCAACTATGCGGCTGGATTGCTTTTTAATTATTTCCAGGTATTTCTTTTGTTCGTCCTTCAGTGGGCCCACCAGCCCGTCAAGGAAAAGGGAGGTGTATTCCGAAACAGACGTCAGAGGACTGCGTATCTCATGCGCCAGCATGTTCATTAGTTCCGATTTTTCGTCAGAGAGCGATTCGATCCTTTTTTGTTTTTCCTGCATATTGCTGTTTATGTGGCTTATGCCATCGGCCAAAATGATCGAGAAAAGGAAAAAGGCCGCGATAATGGCAAAGACATAACCGGGATCAAAGAACAGTGGATTGGGTGCGGGAGCGAAATGGGTGATGGTCCCGCTTGCTTCCAGGTAGTAAGCTGCCCCGAGCATTGCCGTGGCTTCGACCGCGGAGAAAAAAGATATCCAGACAGGATATACGGTGGCAATGATGGCTATTTCTATGGCAAAGATCAATATGAAAGGGCTGGTTATGCCGCCGGTAAGGTGCAAAAGAATAGCTACCAGAAGGAAGTCGATAGTTATCCTTGCTAAAATGGCGGCGGGAGAGCTCATGGGCACTGTGAATTTTTTTGTAAGGGCTCCTATGCCGATAAAATAGGCGCCCGAAAGGAACAATACTGTCAGGATGGGGATGGTAAAAAAATGCAGTTTGCTTATGGCCAGGGTAATGATGACCACAATAAATATCCCGAAAAGCACTATCCATCTGGTGCGCAAAAGCCAGGCGCTTTTGTTCTCTAGACTCGCAAAATTGCTACTCTCGTCCATAGTGCACATTATAAACGAAAGCGGGGATGTTTCAAGATGGAAATTATGCCGGAAGGGTAAAAACAAAAGTTGCGCCGTTGCCCGCGCCCTCGGAATTGGCCCATATCTTTCCGCCGTGGGCCTCTATAATGATCTTGCAAAGCGCCAGCCCCAGGCCCGTGCCCTTTACTTTGACTGATTCTTCGGATGCTGAATAGAATTTGTCAAAAACTTTTTTAAGGTCCTTTTTGATTATCCCCATGCCCTCGTCCTTTATCTTGACAATGATATTCTTATTGCTTTCCTTGGCAGTTATGTGTATCTTTGAATGTTCGGGAGAGAATTTCAGGGCGTTCGAGAGCAGGTTGACCAGTACCTGCGATATTTTATTTTTGTCCGCGGATATCTTCAAGAGGTCGGCCGGAACATCCACTAGAATTGATATGTCTTTTCTGTCGAATTGCGGTTTTATTGAATCGACCGCATTTTTAATGGTTTCCCCGATATTTATATCCTGTCTGTTTATCTTGATCTGGCCAAATTCTATCTTTGAAATGTCTATCAAGTCTGAGGTGGTGTTTAAGATGCGTTCACATTGTCTTAAAAGAGATAAAAGATGGGTCTTTTGTGTCTCATCGGGGATCTCTTCCGGGTCTTCAATGGACCTGGTAACGCTCTTTTTTATCTCCAACACCGGTTCGCGCAGTTTATATTCCATAATGTTCATCAGTTCGGATTTTTCCAGGGTCAACTCGTCTATCTGAACGCGTTTTTGCTTTATCATATCGGCCATTTGGGACAGGCCGTAAGACACTACCATGGCTATTAAAAAGAAGGTTGCCGACATGGTAAAAGCAAAGCCCGGATCATTATAGGCAAATGTGCGGAACGCTCCTCCGCTCTCTATAAAAGCTATTATAGCTATCAGCAGGGACATCTGGCAGGCCATGATATAAGCGAAAAGTTTTGGATAAAAAATGACGAAAAAGGACAATTCCATTATGTACAACATAATGAAGGGACTGTTCATCCCGCCGGTGAAGAAAATGATGAAAGCGACCAGGATAGTGTCGAGGGTTGACCTTATGTAGGCCCCCCAGGTAGTGCGAAAAAATGGGGTTGTTTTTGTCAAAAGCAATATCAACAATTGGTTTGCAAGCCCAATGGCCCCAATAACTGCCAGTGGGACCAAAGGGTAGTCCATATTGAAGACAAAAACAGATATAATTATTATAACTATAAAACCGCTTGTTATGATCCCTCGTATTTTGTTTATCCAGAGCACTTGCTTTTCGTGTTCGCCTATGATGACATTTTTGTCCGTTTGTTCAAGGCTTTTTAAGGTCTTTGGCCCTGCTTCAACCGGCAGGATGATCTTTATAGAAGCTCCCTTTCCCGGTCCGTCGGATTCCGCCCATATCTTTCCGCCATGGTCTTCTATGATGGTAGTGCAGAAGGAAAGTCCCAGGCCGGCCCCTTTTATGCCGGTTTTTTCGTCGACCGCGGAAAAAAACTTTTTGAAAATGTTCTTGATATCTTCTTTGCTGATCCCCTTGCCGTTGTCTTTTATTTCGATCAAAAGAGATCCGCCGTTCTTGCCATAAGCTTTAGCATTTATGGTGATCCGGCTGTTGTCCGGCGAATTGTTGGCCGCGTTCGTTAAAAGTTGAAAGAATGCCTGGGCAAAATGTTTTTCGTCGAGCATTGGCTCGGGCAGGCCGGGAGTAAGATCGATAGAGACCGCAATGCCTTTTTTTGCGATCATGGGCTTTATTTCCCGCAGGGCTTTTTCGATCACAATATTTAGAGGGGTTTTCTTCCTGGAAAGTTTTACGATCCCCGACTCGATCCTGGCGATGTCGAGAATGGTATTGGTCAATTCGACTGCTTCTTTCGCTTTTTTCACAACGAAGCGGCAGGTATTTTTTAGCGGGTCGTTTACGCTTCCAGCCAGGCCTTCAAGGAATATCGAGCCGTATTCTTTTATGGTGGTCAGCGGCGTCCGAAGCTCGTGAGCCAGCATGTTCATGAACTCTACTTTTTCGTTCAAAAGGGCAATATGTTCATTTTGTTTTCTTTTTAACTTATCGCCCATAAAGGAATAGCCGTAAACAGAAGTTATGGAGATAAGAAAGAAGGTCATGAAAATAGCGAAAGAGTAGCCGGGGTTGCCGGCTTCGCGCACCACAATATGGGGTATTATCCCCATGGCCTCGGTAAAGCTAATAACCGCCACGAAAAAGGACATTTGAAAAGCGAACGCGTAAGCAAACCATCTTGGCCAGTATATGGCAAAAACGCATAGTTCCATTATGTATAGCAGTATAAAGGGGCTGTTGATACCGCCTGTGAAGTGGATAACGAAGGCGACCAGGATAACATCGACCGTGGACCTGATATACGCTCCCGCGGTCGTTCGTATCAGTTTTACCCTTTTTGAAAGGGCCTTGGTTATTATTACATTGGCCAGGGCCAGTCCAACAATGATGGTAAGGGGGATAAGCGGGTAATTCAGCTTGCTGACAAATATGGAAACAACAAAGATAAGCAGGACAAGCAGGGTAAATATCCCTCTTATCCTGTTGATCCACAGGGCCTTGTCTTTGTCTTCCTGTAATAGGGCGTCTTCTTTTTGTTCGGAATTCATGTAGATAGTATATTATTGACCAGATTAGGAGTAAAGCTAAATTTTCAGGCTGGCAACCGGTTTTATCGACAGGTCGGCGAACTCTTTTTTCTTGAATTTATAGCAGGCAACAGCGCCGATCATGGCGGCGTTGTCGGTGCAGAGGGAGAGGGGGGGTATATGAAGGCGGAAAATCGCCCGCCCTGAGCGAGGCCGAAGGGATTTTCCGCCTTCATTAACACGCTTCTCAAACGCTTCCCTCAAGCCCGAATTTGCGGACACCCCGCCCGCCAGGCAAATGGTCTTAACCTTTTTGTCTTTGGCCGCCTGAAGGGTCTTTTCTACCAGAACATCTACCACCGCGGCCTGGAATGATGCCGCCAGGTCCTCCACCTTAAAGCCTTTATGCTTGTTTACAAAATTAATTACGCCCGTCTTGATACCGCTAAAGCTAAAATCGTAGCCGAAGTTCCTCTCGATCATAGGACGCTTGAACTCGATGGCGTGCGGGTTGCCGTGCTGTGCCAGCCCGTCGATGACAGGCCCGCCCGGATAGCCAAGCTTTAATACACGCGCCACCTTGTCAAAGGCTTCACCGGCCGCGTCGTCCCTGGTCCTCCCCAGGGTCTCGTACTGGCCAGCTTTCTTGGCATAAACGATCGAGGTGTGCCCTCAGGAGACGATCAGGCAGATGAAGGGGAAGCGAGGGGGCTTAGCAGCGTGGGGCCCCAGGAAGTTGGCGTAGATGTGTCCTTCAAGGTGATTTACGCCTATCAGGGGTATTTTGCACGACCAGGCAAAGGCTTTGGCAGCGCACAGGCCTATGAGTAGCGATCCCACCAGTCCGGGGCCGTAGGTACAGGCTACCGCATCGATCTTTTTGAATGAGGTCTTGGCTTTATCGAGCGCTTCCTGAATGACGGGGCTAATTAGCTCAATATGCTTTCTTGATGCGATCTCCGGCACGATCCCGCCGTATTTTTGGTGGAACTCGGTTTGTGTAGCAACGACGTTAGATAGTATCTTATTGCCTGAAGATACTACTGCGGCAGATGTTTCGTCGCATGATGTTTCGATGGCTAGGATATGCATATGCTATTTGGAATTACTTTCTATTATAACATGGCCAAAAATAGTCCGGCAATAATCCGGCAGTTATCCGGCAATGCCCTCTTGCCATTTCCCTCCCAACACCTTAAAATTAAACTATGAAAACCTATACTGACTACCTATGGATCAATACAAAAAAACAAAAAGAACTTATCAACATTACCCAACAAGTCCGGGAAGCTGTCAAAAAGTCTGGCGTCAAAGAGGGGATGGCGCTTATAAATTCAATGCATATTACATCTTCTGTCTTTATCAATGATGAAGAACCTGGACTTAAACAGGACTTCCTGAAATGGCTTGAGGAGATTGCCCCGGAGCGGCCGGAATATAAGCACCACCAGACCGGCGAAACCAATGCTGACGCCCATCTAAAGCGTACTATCATGGGCAGGGAAGTGTTAGTTGCAATTACTAAGGGAGATCTAGATTTCGGCCCGTGGGAGCAGATCTTCTATGGCGAGTTTGATGGCCAGCGCAGGAAAAGGGTGCTAGTTAAGATAATCGGCGAGTAATAAGTTTGTTGCTAAATCATAGCAAAATCGTGAAATTTTGGCCTGGATCCGGCGATATATATTTGAAGGCTCAGCCAGCCTGTTGTGGCTGGAATTGTCTTGTGATATCATTAATAAAGTAAGATGAGTAATCAACTGATGAAAATGAATAAGGTAGCCATTCTGATCAACCTGCTCGTATTGCGAGCGGGTGCCGGGAGGACTACGTTGTTCTAAGTCGTTAGTTTAAGCTAGAAAAACAAAGAGACCACCGGAACCAAAAATTCCGGTGGTTTTTTTTTGATATAAAGAGGAGGGATATAAAATGGGGAGATATAGTTTGAAACATTATTCGGAGCGTACGGAGATAAACATGATCAAGGAGACCTTTATTTATGCGGTTGTTGGTGAAGATAAGCTGGATTTTGAGATAAAAAGCAAAGGGATAAACCCCATTGATGCCTTCCTTACGGGATTAAGGCGGTATATGTGGATCAAGGTCGATATCTTTATGCATGAAGAACGCGCCTTGATTTCCGGCAACGATCCTCAAGCTTTAGCCTGTATTGGTCTAAGGCATGGCGCTAGAACGGCTTACGGCATCGGGATGGATAGCAATAAGGGCAGGGCGTCAATTAAAGCGCTGTTGAACGCGCTTAATAAAATACTATGAACGAGCGGCAGCCGCTACTCAATTTTTAGCAGGTCTTTCTCCAGCTGTTGTCTGCTTTTTTCGTGGCCGCCCAGGGTGTCGGCGGCAACCTTGTCCTCGATCTCTTTGCGTATAAAGGGCAGGGTCATCATGTCCGCAAAGATCAGTTTGCCGGCGGCGTAAGCTTTCTTGTCAATTGTAATGGTGCTCCTTATCAAAAATGCCTGGGTCTGGCCTTTTTCAAATATGGCGGACTGGAGCAGGGCGGATTTTTTAGGGCCCAGTTCATATCGTGCCGTAAAGCTGTCGAGCTTATTGTATTTTTTATAGAAAGTATCACGGTACAGGTCAAAGTTCTCGGTATTGATCCTTGAAAAGGTTAGCGCGAACTTGCCGTCATAGAAAACATAGTAGGTGTCGTCAGGCTCATAATAAACGGAAGCAAATTTGCGCGGGACATACTCGAACATGACCCTTTGCGTGCCGCTCGAGTCCTTTTCCGAGATCGGGGCCCCCAACAGTATCGCAATATCGTTGTCGTCCGCTGTTCCGGTAATTTCCGCGCTAAGAAGGGAGGGACTCCCTGCAAATCCCTTGATCTCTTTGAATCGGTTGAAATCTGCTCCCCAGGGGACGTCTTTGTAGCTGGCCCCTTCCTGTTGAGGGGTTGGTGCCGGAGCGACTGGGCTAGCTTCTGGCGAGGCGGTCACTGCTTCGGGGGTTGGGATGACAACCTTTTCAGCCGTGGGCTCGACAGTTACAGGGGTTGGCGCGACGGCTGGTTCTGTCGCCGGGGCGGGTGTTGCTATTGGGCTGTCTTCTTCAAAAAAGCCAAATATCGCAAAGGCCTTACCAGAAGCGGCCGACATAAGTATGGCGAAGATAAAAAAGAATATGAGATATTTACTCTTCATTTTTGTTGCCCCCAGATGAGATTTCACAATATTATGCAACTTAATGAAGTGTGAGTCAACGGGAAATTGTGTACTTGTTCACCAGATGGTGGGGATGATAGGAAAGTTTAGCTTTACGCAGTCCCGGGATGCCCAGGTCCTGCTCGCGGTTGATGTATTTCATTTTTGACCACTCATTTATTACAAACTCCTGGTTGACCACTTGTGATAGACCTTTGTAGTCTGGATTGGCGGTCTCAAAATGGATGACAGCGGTTTGAGGGTTAAGCCTGGTGCCTACAGTAAAGGCCTGTAATTTTCCTCCAATGAATATGCCGCCGCCGGCAAGTCCCAATGCCTCAAAATTGGCAAAGGTGGTCTCCAGGACGCTCCTTTGAACTATCCCGGACACCTTGATGAGTGTCTTGCCTTTGGCCCAGTGGTCGAACACTTTAAGGCAAGCATCAAAGTCATTGGGTTGCAGCCGCCTGTATTCATAGGAATGATTCTTCTTGAACCTTCTAATATGATTACGCTTGCCGTCATATTTTTTCCCCTCCAGTTCGATCAGGTCTTTGGCAAGATAGACATAATCAAAGTGATCTCGGACCTGCTCGACCCTGTATTGAGGGTCATTCTTGAATTTCTCGGCAATGTATTCGGGAACGCGGCTGACAAGGGGCGTAAAAGAAAGCATTTTATCAATAGTATCCCTTATCTTATGATCTCCGATTGGCGCGTAAAAGAAAGCCGGCTGGTTGAACGGTTCTAACAGGACGCAAAGGTTGTTGTTTATCGTGGTCACTTTGGGGAAATCGTATGGTTTCCAGACGAACATGTTGCTAAAAGCAAACTCACAAATACTGGGCGGGTATTTTTTAAGATAGCGATCTATGCAATGTTTGCAATCAAGATCTACGGCCTTAAACTCGGGAAATCTGGGCATGAACCTTTTTGGTTCATGCCCGGGCAGTTTTTGCATATTTCATTATAGTACAGCGGTCTCTATGGGCGCAACCCTGGCACCATTCTTCTTTCTTGTGCATGCCTGCCGGGTACTGGGAAACAGGGATGAAGCCGAATGGTTTAAAAAAGTCAGGAATAATTGTGGCCAGATAAAGGTCTCTTTTGCTTTTGCCAATGATCGCTTTTATCAGTCGGGAAGCGATCTGCTTTTTGCGATAGGCTTCATCCACCCCCAGGGAGCAAAGCTCGTCACAGTCGGGATGCTGCAAAAGTCGGGCTATGCCTACAATTTTTCCGTCTTCTTCGGCCACAATAAATTCCCTTGCCCGCATATCTTCCGAATCCAGGGCATACTTTTTGGCGAGGTTGGTGATGCCGTTAATGTCTTTTGCGTCGGCCTGTCTGATGATCATAGGTCAATTAATTTCACCAGGATCGTGTCTGATCCCATTGGTTTTATGTCTTCCAGGACCGAATGTCCGATCAATTTGTTATCGGCGAGACAAAATTTCAGGTCCTGTATGTCCCTTGCGGCCTGCCTTAATGTTGCCGCCTCACAGTTTTCTTCCTCCAATAATAAATATAATTTTAACACACTCTGCATCCTTTCCAAAAGATTTTCAGGGGCACTGCTCCAGAAAAACCTGAAACCCCGATAGAACAGGTCGTGCTGGGGATCTTCGTTCTTATGGCCGGTGATGCAGGCGAACGGGAAGGCCTCCAACCCTTGGCACAGGGCCAGGACCGCTTTTTGGTGTTGCAGGAAGGTTCTTGCGGCCTGATCCCGGTCGTGGATTTTTGGGAGAAGACAATTCATGAGCACGGTCCCACGGGGAACGATATCGCAAAATGTTTTTGGGAGCACTATTTGGGCGCCCGAATAGAAAGATATATCATTGTGTTCTGTGGGGCTTTCGGGCGGGGTAAGATAGACAGCGAAAGCGGTTTCAGAAAGCCTTTCGCAAGGCTGGCAATTCAAGCCGTGCTTTTCCAATAAATCCCTGGCTTGTTTGTGGGTTGTCAGACCACTTAATGCGCTGGCAATGTGTTGAGGCGTCCTGTGTGTTTTGATCGAAGACGACCTTAACCAGCTTAGTAAGGGATGACTTTTTGTAATTGAGAGCATAGTATTACCTCTGGATAATTATCGTGGAAATAAAGAAATAATTTCAATATTAAATAAAATTATCTAAAGAGTATCTTTAAATACCATTTCAGGTAATGCGGCAGCCATTTAAAGGTCTTAAAATTGGACTTGCCGTGAGTTCGCTCTTTCCAGGTCGTAGGAAGCTCGACGATCTTGAAACCTTTAAGATAAGCCTTTACGGTTATTTCCGTGGCCACGGCAAACCCTGCCTCGCTTTCGATCTTCATTCCCTCCAGCACCTTCCTATTATATAGCCGGTAGCTGTTGGAGATGTCGTGTATCTTGAGGCCGGACAAAAAGTATGTTCCCAGTCCCGCCAGGCGTGAAAGATTTCCTTTGATGAACGGCGCTCCCTCTAGCTTTCCGCCTTTCATATATCTTGAGGGACATACGATATCAGCGCCTTCATCCGCAAGTTTAAGCATCTGTGGGATTATCGAGTATTCATCAGAGCCGTCAGCCATGGTCACCAGTATCAGGTCTTCTTTGGCCTCTTCAAGCCCGGTCTTGAGGGCCTGCGCCACGCCCCTGCCGTATTTGTTCTTTAGAAGGGTCAGTCCTGGATACCTGGCTAGCTCTCGCTTTACAGGCGGCAGGGTGGTGTCGTCATCGGTGTCGTAAATTAAATGGATGGCCCAATGAAGGCGGGAAACCGATTTCCCGCCTTCATTGGAAATCACGCGATACAATGCATCCAATGTCTTGAGTATCTGTTCCCCTTCATTATAGACCGGTATGACTATGCCCAGAGATGGCATTGGCCTATATCCCTCCGATCTTGATCTGTTCGGCTAACCAGGGGATCACTTCATCCAGCATGGTGTCGAGCGAGGTGGTCGCCTCAAAGCCCAGCAGTTTTTTGGACTTTGATACATCCGGCACGCGTTTTTGAACATCATACTCATAGGCCTTATCACAAACATACTTAAAAGGTTTATCTTTATTGATCTTTTTCCAGATGACTTCTGCCAACTTTAGCACCGTGGTAGATTCAGCGGTAGAAAGGTTAAAGTCTTGATTGACCGCTTTTTCACTTTCAAGGCAAAGCCTAATGCCTCTGGCCAAGTCCCCGCCGTAAGTGTAGTGTCGTATTTGATTGCCTTTTCCTAAAATATGCAGTGGATCTTGCCCCTTGAGGACTTTCTGTACCAGGTCCGGCACCACATGGCTCATCGCCAGCTTTACATTGCCCGACATTATCTCTTTGTCACAGATGGCGCGTTTTTCCCCGGTTCCCACGCAGTTGAAAGGTCTTATTATGGTGTAGGGTAATTTATACTGCTCAAATCCACCTTGAGCAAAGTATTCTACTGCCAGCTTCTGGAAACCGTAGGTAGAAAGCGGTGGAGGGCATTTTCTCTCTTCACCCTCGGCGGACGGAAACCTGGCGGTGCTTTCAAAGACCATAGAAGAAGACATGACATTTATCTTCTTTAATTTCTTGTTCTGATGCGCCCAGATGGCGGCGTCAAAAGTGGAGGCCATTATTCTTTCGTTCTCGGCCAGGAGGTCATAGGCCCTTTCGTGGAAAAGGGAGATACCTCCGATAATGGCCGCGGCGGCAACTACCTGATCGCAATCCTCGATCAATTTCTTCATCAGGCCAACATCTTTGGCGTCGCCTTCGGTGAAGTGATATTTAGGATGTTTGTCGTAGCTTTTTTCTACCTTGCCGTATTTGGAGTAGTTGTCTATGCCCACAACTTCGTAGCCGTTGTTGAGCAGTTCTTCAACAAGATATCCGCAGATAAACCCGGCCGAGCCGGTGACCAAAACTTTCATTTTGCGATCCTTTTTAGCCCCAGAAATTCCAGATATCTATAATGATCTGGCCTTTACGAAATTTCAGCTTCTTATATTCCCTGTGCGGGGCTCCTAAGATTATTATATCACTTTTTTGCAGGGCTGTTTTGAGGTCGTAGAATGTTTCGTCTTTTATATATACATCGGTGCAATATACTTTTTTAGCCTCTATTTCCAATAGCTTTTTTAGCTTATATGCCAAAGAATCACGCCTGTCATCATTGTTGGCCTTAAATGCCATTCCAAGTATTGCCACGCTCTTGTTATGAAGTTCGACCTTTTCTTTTAGCTTGGTCACTATGTAATTTGGCAGACCTTCATTTATGAGCATGGCTGAATGGCCAAGATAGAACTGATTATTATTGAAGGCGGCTATCTGCATGGTATCCTTGAGCAGGCAGGGGCCGGCAGAGAACCCGGGACCCGGGAACCCCTGGGTGCGCGGGTAGTTGTGCTTAATAGCTTTGAATACCTTGTAAAAATCCACGCCGGCCGCGTCGGCTATCATATAGAACTGGTTGGCGACGGCGAACTGTATGTAACGCCATGAGTTGGTGAAAAGCTTGGCCAACTCGGCTTCCTCCGGACTTAGTATGAGTATCTCCTTTGCGATGAGCTTGAACAGTTTTGCGGCCGAAGCCTCTGATGCCTTGTCTATCCCGCTTATGATCTGCGGCAGTTCTTTTATTTCTTCAATGGCCTTGCCCTCGGCCACTCTTTCAGGACAAAAGGCCAGCTTCACTTTCTTTTTGTCGTTTTTAAGCAGTCTGCCGATCATTTTGGTGGTGCCCGGGTAGATGGTGCTTCTTAAAATGATGGTCTGTCCGGTCTTGAAGCGGGGCAGCAGGTCTTCGAATATCTTATAGATGTCCTGCATCTTGGGGTTCATGAACTCGTCGATAGGCGTGCCAATAATTATAACGATGTGTTTGCTTTCGGCCACACACTTTGTTTGGTCGGTAAAGTTAAGTTTTCCGGAACGCAAGACTTTTTTCAAAAGAGGGTCGGCGCCTTCTTCTTTGAAAGGCATTTTCCCGGCAGCTACCTGTTCCAGGGCGGCCTGGTTCTTGTCCAGTATAATTGTCTTTTGTCCGGCGTTGGCCAGGGTCATGGCCAGTGGCAGTCCCACATGACCACAGCCGCCGACAACGCAGACGTCATATCTAAAGTTCATCGGATCATGCTCCGGGTGTAATTCTCATCATTTCGGCGACGGTAGTAGAGCCGTCCAGCACAAGTTCGAGGGCGTTTTCCGCTATGGATTTAAAGCCTTCTTTTTTTGCCGCGGCGTATAGATCGGACGCGCTGGCTTTTTGTAGAATAAGCTCGATGATGCTATCAGTTATGCTGAACAGTTCAAAGATGCCCTTTCTGCCTATGTATCCGCTATGATTGCACTTTGGACATCCCACGTCCCTGAACAGGGTGACTTTCTTTCTTACTGTGATCCCCATCTTGTCCAGCAGTCCCCTGGGCGGTTCGTATGGCTGTTTACAGAAGGGGCAGAGGGTCCTTAGCAGCCGCTGGGTAAGCACGCATATTATTGAATGGCCCACCATGTAAGGCTCTATGCCCATGTTTATCAGCCTGCTGATCGAGCTGATAGTGTCCTTGGTGTGGAGAGTGCAAAGTACCAGGCGGCCGACCATGGAGGCTGTTATGGATATCTCGGCGGTCTCTTTGTCCCGGATCTCGCCGACCATTATAATGTCGGGGTCCTGTCTCAGGAAAGCCCTTAATCCGTTAGCAAAAGTAAGTCCAATTTTTGGGTTTACCTGGACCTGGGTTATGCCTCCTTCACGTGTTGAGGAAGAGAGCAGTTCGTATTCGATGGGATCTTCCAGCGTCAATATATTTTTTTCGGGGGATCGAATGCGATTCAGGGTAGAATAAAGTGTTGTGGTTTTTCCGCTCCCGGTGGGGCCGGTCACCAGTATTATGCCGCCGGGCTTGAAGATAAAATCTTCGTATTTGCTTTGCAGTTCACCCGGCATGCCCAGCTGGGACAGGCCGTATGAAAAGGACGATTTGTCCAGGACGCGCACGGCTATCTTTTCGCCGTAAAGTCCTGGGATGGTCGATATCCTCAGGTCAAGGTCCCTGTCGTTTATCTTTATGCGTATTTGCCCGTCCTGCGGCAGGCGGGATTCGGCTATGTCTATCTCCGCCATTACCTTTATGCGCGAGGTCAAAAGCGGTTGGATGCCTTTGGGAAGCACCTGCGCCGTATGCAAAAGACCATCGATCCGGAATCTGATGAGCAGTTCTTTTTCCTGTGGTTCGACGTGTATGTCGGTGGACCTGGCCCTTACGGCCTGGGCGAGGATGGCGTTAAAAAGCCGTATTACCAGGGCTTCTTTGTTGTCGTCGCTGGCTTTTTCAAAAAGGCGCTCTTCCAGCACCTCTCTTGGCGCATCCAGCTTGACTTCTCCAACTACCTTTTCGGCAAAGATGTTCAGGAAAAATTTTTCAAAAGCAATGGTGAATTCATCTTCGGTAGTGATGACGGGTTTTGCTTCAAACCCTGTCAAATTCTGGATACGGTCGATGGCTTTAACATCAAAGGGGTCTACCATGGCTATAGACAAAGAGTTTTTTTCTCTTTCAAGGGGTATCAGCATAAAACGCTTCATAAGAGCTTCGGGGACAAGGCGGAGTATCTCGGGCTTAAAGTCCCAGATGGCCAGGTCGACATATTTTGTGTGGAAGTGTTTCTCCAGATGGGAGACGATCTCCTTTTTATCGGCGAATTTCAAGTAATCGATGGTGTCAATGAGCGAAATGCGGGAACGGGATTTTTCGGACATGGCTTTGTCGAGCTGTTCTTTGGTGATCAACTGCTTGCCAAGTAAAAATACCGGTAATGAGAAGGTCATGGTCAGCCTCCTTTTGCCATGAGAGCTTTGGCCTTTTCCAGAATGTCTTTAGGATCAAAAGGCTTTTTGATATACAGGTCGGCACCCGCCTCGGCGGTCATAAGCTCGTCAATATCGCGCGACTTAGCGGTAAGGATTATGACGGGGATATTTTTGGTCTGTTCATTCTTTTTTAGTTCCCGGCAGGCCTCCCAGCCCGATATCCGCGGCATCATTACATCAAGTATGATCAGATCGGGTTTTTTCAGCAGTGCGTTGCTCAAGGCGGCTTCTCCGTCGCTGTATTCCAACACCTCGAATTTATTGGCCTCGAAAACCGCTCTTAATACCTCTCTGATCTCTATTTCGTCGTCGGCAATTAGCACTTTCATTTGTTGCCGACCGCTTTGTTTACGATATCAAGGACCTTTTCAGTGGTAAAAGGTTTTTCTATAAAGCCGCTGAGCTTATAATGGGCAATGCTTTCCATTACCTTTTTGGGCTCGCCCGTAGCGGTAATGAATATTATGGGGGTGGTGATATTGGCGGACCGGACCTCTTTAAGCACTTCATAGCCGTCTTTTTTTGGCATATTAAGGTCGAGCAAAATAATGTCGTATTTACTGCTTTTGGCTTTCTGGCAGGCTTCTTCACCATTTATCGCGAAATCTATCTCCAGCTCTTTGCCGGAGCTTTTGAGTATCCCTTCCAGGGAAATGCGCAATATTTCTTCGTCATCGGCTATTAAGACCTTCATAGTTTTACCTCCGTGCTTTCATTTTATATGACTATCATTTTTGTGGCAAGTAGAAATAGAAGCGGGAGCCGGTTTTGCTGTCGGGGGGCGGGCTTTCAACGCAGATGCTGCCGTCGTGGGCTTCGACGGCCATTTTACAGAAATTGAGTCCCAGGCCGGTATCGAGCTGTGTCCTTAATTTTTGGTTTTCCACCTTAAAGAAGCGGTCAAACACCTTGTCCAGGGCGTCTTTGGGAATGCCTTCCCCTGAATCGATGACCTCGAAGAGCACCCTTCCGTTGTTTTCTGTCACGCGAAAGACCACCCTGTCGCCGCGGCTGGTATGCTTTATGGAATTGGAGATCAGGTTCTCAACTATCCTGGTCAGTATCCTCATGTCCCCAACAATGACAAGCCCTGGCGACACCTTGAATTCCAGCGATTTATTTTCTTTTCTGGCCATTATCTTAAGCCAATCAAGATTTTTCAAGAGCTCTTCGGCGGCAAAACTTGATCTTTGCAGTGTCATCTTGTTGTCTTCCATTTTTCTTATCTCTAATAGGTCCATTATCATGTTGGTAAGTTTCTTGGCGGCTATCTGCGAGCTTTCAACGAACTTTTTCTGCTCGCCGTTAAGCTCGCCCAGGGTTTCGGTGTCCAGCAGGCTAAGCGCCATGACTATGCCCGACAGGGGATTTTTAAGGTCGTGGATTATCATGTGCGTCAGGTCATCGCGCAGTTTTTCCAGCTCGACTATTTTTTTGCGAAAAGCCTCTACCTGCTCCAGCGTTTGTACCAGCAGGCTTTCTTTTATCTGGCCTTCTCTTTTCACCTGAAAAAGCTCCAGGTTGGTTTCAATAAGTCCTTTTTCCATATTAAATAGCCGGCACCCCGCACTTAAGATCTTTTAAAAATCCTATGGAAGACTTGACCAGGTCTTTTTTGATTATCGAGCCGTGCTGGGGAGCGATCATTTCAATGTCCAGCTTTTCTATATTCTTCATGGCCGATGCCAGTACATCGTTAGATGGCATATAGGGGACATGAAATTTTTTCATGTCATTATTATAGCTGTCTTTGGCGTAAAGCTCCCAGCTGTCGGAAAAGGCGCCGAACAGGTCGCCCGAGAACAATATCCTGCTTTTGGTGTCATAGGTCACAAAGGCGGCGGGGGAGTGCAGGTAAGGCGTCAAAATAAATGTCAATTCTCGTCCGCTTTTTAATTTTAGCTTCAGGTCGTTCTTGTCGACCAGATAATAGGGAGAGCGAATGCCGTAAAAAGAAATAAGGAACGAAGCTCTTTCGCTGGTCACTATTTTAAGTTCCGGGTTGTTTATCAGGTCTTCAAAGACCGGCAGGGAACCCGCCAGGTCGGGGTCTTGATGGCTTAATAATATGTAAGATATTTTCTTTGGGTCGATGACCGAGATGACTTTGCGGGCCACAATTGGGAAGTGGGGGACCGAGCCCGGCTCTATGAGTATGGCTTCGTCATGATCAACTATCAAGTATGGGTTGCAGTGGAAGTTGGCATGCGAGTCGTAGAAGCCTACCCAGTAAACACCGTCAGCTATTTGAACAGCTTCATCGTAATTCATGAAAGTTATTATAAAGCAGTACTATAAAAAAGCAAGGGCGACCTTGCTATGCAAGATCGCCCCGCAGATGGTCAATAAACTTAGTTGAGGCCAATGCCTATTAAGGCGCCAACGGTCGGGCTGGTGTAGGAAGCGCCGCCAGTGCTTATTGATGAGCTTTCGTATTCCAGGAACAGGGCTACTTTCTCGTGGAAAGCAATGCCGGTCCCAATGGACATGTTGAGCGCAGTGGAAGACCCAGGGAGCGCTCCTACTACGGCTGTGTTGTCCAGGCTAAGGCTGTTAGACCCGTATGAGATTACGGCATAGGGGATGAACATGCTGATCAGTTTGCTGACAACAACGCCGCCAGTGTAAGAACTCAGACTGGCACCGCTGTTCATGTTCGGAAGAACACCGGTAGTACTGTTTTTGAAGTCTATGGATCCTCCGATCATGGTGCCACTTATGAAGCCGGCCAGAGAAACAGGGGTCTTACCATCGAATTCGTTGAGGAAGTTATAGGTAAGCCTGGTTCCCAAATAGGTCCCGCCGCCAGATATGGTATAGGTTAATGCGCTGCCATTGGGATTTGGCTGTCCATAGGTAAAGCTTAATCCTACTTTGTCATTGATATCATATTTTACGCTTGCAACCATGCCGTCGAACTTAAGGTCGGGGTAATTGCCATAGTTTGAAGTTGAGGCCCATGCCAGTGATACGCCCCATTTTCCTTTTTGGGGGGTTATTGCTGGGCTAAGATACACGGCAGATGACATGGATGCTATTAAGATAACGGCAAAAGATGCTAATAATAACTTTTTCATTTTTCCTCCCTTTCTTTTTCTGAAAAATCAACGGAAACAATGATTGCTCTACCGTATCACCCCCTAATTAACATGTATCTAAATTTTGTGGATATTATAACAGGGCAGGCGGGCTTGTCAACGGGGGATTTTTTTGGGCTTGACAAACTTATATGCCAAGTATACACTTGTATACCCAGATCGGGATATCCGGTTATCAGGAGATCGGGGGAACAGGGGGAATAAAAATGTTGAACGAAAAAGAGGGGAAGATACTGGAGTATGTAACGGAATATGTGCGCAAGAACGGGTTCCCGCCGTCGGTCAGGGATGTGTGCAAGGCCTTTGGCTTTTCTTCTCCCCGCGCCGGACAAAAGTATCTGGAGGCACTCGAAGAGAAAGGCTATATAAAAAGGAAAGAAGGGATGTTTCGCGGCATAAAGATATTGTCCGAAGCCAGGCATTCTTTTGATTCCATAACCCTGCCTTTCTTTGGTTTCATTGCCGCCGGGGAACCCATCGAGGTAATTGACCGCAAAGAAGAAATGGAAGTGCCCCGCAGTATGGTGGGCAAAAAGCCCTGCTACATTTTGCAGGTAAAGGGCAACAGCATGATAGAAGACCACATCCTTGACGGTGACTTTATCGTGGTTGAAAAATGCGACTCGGCTGACG
>JAHJBW010000006.1 GCA_018813405.1 Candidatus Margulisiibacteriota bacterium
CAGTATATGGCCTTCCCGAGACCGTTCCGCTTGACGAAGGGCATCCAACCAATCCCTTCAACATATATGGGTTGACCAAGCTGATAGGGGAACAATGCTGTCGCATGTTCGAAGGGTGCTTTGACATTATCATTTTAAGATTCAGTTCTGTTTATGGTACTGGCGTCACCGAACCCAAAGCAACCAGAATATTTGCCGAGCAAGTATTGCGGGGCGACAATATCACCATTTTTGGAAAGGGCGAAGCCAAGAACGATTATGTATATGTCAGGGATATTCTAAACGCCCTCAAGATGGCGCTTAACTACCAGACCAAGTTCGATATTTTCAATATCGGAGCAGGGCATGGCTTAAGCACCAAAGAACTGGCGGCCATTATTACCAGGCTTGCTGATACGGGATCGAAGATCAGTATGGTGGACAAGCAGGAGCTTCGTCCCTACGACTTTATTTACAATGTTGGCAAAGCCCGTGAAAAGCTTGGATACAGGCCGACAGACCCCGAGCAAGGTTTAAAGCTTTATTTGGAGGACTTAAAACAACTGACCAATGCGTAAAGTAGCTGTTATAACTGGTTCCCGTTCGGAATACGGATTGCTTTATCCCGTGATCAAAGCGATCGACGAGCATTCTGGACTTAAGCTGTCTTTGATCGTGAGCGGAACGCACCTGTCAAAGAAATTTGGCTATACCGTAAATGATATTATGAAAGACGGTTTTAAACCGGCAGCCCTGGTGCCAATGTATGTTGGCAAAGACTCGGGTGCGGACATTGCACGGTCTGTTTCAAAGGCGATAGAAGGTTTTATCAGGGCATATAGCAAGGTAAAGCCTGACATAATACTTATCCTGGGGGACAGGGGTGAGTCATTTGCCGCGGCAATCACTGCCGCTTATATGGGGATACCCATTGGGCATATCTTTGGGGGAGATCAGTGCAAAGGCGGGGACCTTGACGACTCGATCAGGCATGCCATCACCAAGCTTTCGCATGTTCATTTTGCGGCGGCAAAACAGCATGCCGAACGCCTTAAAGGGCTGGGTGAGGAGGCCTGGAGAGTGCATACGGTTGGTTCTCCGGCACTGGACTCGATATTGAACAAGTCGCTATTGGAGAAAAAGGAACTGGCCCAAAAATACGATCTGGACTTTTCCAACCCTGTTATCTTGATGCTGCAGCATGCGGTTGGTGTTGAGTCTGATCAGGCTGGCAAACATGTCAAGGAGACCATGGAAGCCCTGAAGCAAGTCGGAGAGCAGGTTGTGGTGGTTCAGCCTCCGGTGGATACTGGGACCTACAGGCTGATCGAGGTGCTCGATAGCTATAGAAATGATCCGATCTTTCGTATCAAGAAAAGCGTGCCGCATCTTGATTATTTAAGCTTGATGAAACATGCCGAAGTAATGGTAGGCAACTCAAGCAGTGGGATTATGGAAGCACCTTCGTTTAACTTGCCGGTGGTAAATATTGGCTTGAGACAGCAGGGAAGGTTAAGGTCGACCAATATTATTGATGTTGGTTATGACAGGAAAATTATCGCAAAAGCAATAAAGAAAGCTTTATATGATGATAAGTGGAGAAGTAAGGTAAGAAAATGCAGGAATCCTTACGGTGACGGAAAAACTGCCGGGAGGATAGTAGAAATAATTAGAAAATTAAAGCCGGGTGCCAGCCTTATGCAAAAGGGAATGACATATTAAAACAGGAGGAAATGAGATGAAAGTAGTTGCCGCAAAACCGTTTTTTAGCAAGGAAGATGTAGACAGTATCCTGGGGGATATTCGAGTGTGTCTTGAAACTGGAGCGCTTACTTTTGGACCTTCAGTAAGAAAGTTTGAGCAAATGTTTGCCGAATATTGTGGAGTAAAGCATGCCATTGCGGTAAATTCAGGCACCTGTTCCCTGGAGATCCCGTTAAGATATTTTGATGTCAAAGACAAAGAGGTTATAGTTCCAACCAATACATTTGTTGCTTCGGCCAATACAGTTATTTATGCTGGCGGCAAACCCATTATAGCCGATGTCAGAAAAGACACCCTTGATCTTGACCCTGAAGATGTAAGAAAAAAGATTACCCCAAAGACAAAGGGGATCATTGTTGTCCACCTGGCAGGGCTTATCTGCCCGCAAATGGACGAGCTTAAGGCCATTTGCAAAGAGTACAACCTATTTCTTATCGAAGACGCCGCGCAGGCCCAGGGAGCTACCCTTGACGGGAAAAAAGCGGGGAGTCTTGGTGATGTCGGCAGTTTTTCTTTCTTTCCTACCAAGGTCATGACCACAGGTGAAGGTGGCATGATCACCACCAATGATGACCAACTGGCGGAATATGCCAGGAGCCTTCGCCATCATGGCAGGGTGGGAGTTCTGCATTCCCGCCTGGGATATAACTGGAGAATGAGCGACGTGAACGCGGTTATAGGCATTCATCAGCTAAAAAGGCTCGAGGACTTTGTAAATGAAAGGAACCGCATTGCCCAAAGATATAATGAAGGCATCGCGGAGATCGATAATATCGATCCTTTCCCAGTGCCCAAGAATATCAGGCACTGCTACTACAAATATCCGGTCGAGCTGAAAGGGAAGCTCAATGCCGTCGAGCTTGAGAAGATACTCATAGAAAAATATGATATATCGGTCGCCACTCTATATCGTCCTCCCGTGCATCTTCAGCCCCTTTACAGGGAAATGTTTGGCTATAAAGAAGGTGATCTTCCAAATGCGGAGGAAATATTGAGCCGCGAACTTTGTCTGCCGATGTATGTTGGCCTAAAGGATGAAGAAATTGATTATGTGCTCGAAGCATTAGCCAAGGAAGTGCGGTAATAATGAAAGACATG
>JAHJBW010000210.1 GCA_018813405.1 Candidatus Margulisiibacteriota bacterium
CGTAAAGGCCAGCAACATTGATGTGGGGGCAAAGGTGGTTGAAGATAACAACATGGAATTTGTGGTGCGCGGCCTGGGGTTCATAAAAAATATTTCTGATATCGAAAATATAGTCGTGGCAGAGCATGACGGCACGCCCATATACGTAAAAAATATCGCCGACGTCGTTACTGGACCGGATTTCCGCCGCTCCGCCCTGGACAAAGAGGGGAAAGAGGCGGTGGGGGGTGTTGTTATCATGCGTTATGGCGAAAATCCCCTCAAGGTAATCAAGGCGGTAAAAGAAAAAATAAAAAAGCTGCAGCCAGGCCTGCCGAAAGGAATAAAGATCGTGCCCTTTTATGACCGGACCGGTTTGATCTTGAGGTCGATCGATACGCTTCGCGCCTCATTGTTTTTGGAGATATTGATTACGGTTGTCGTGATCACTTTGTTCCTTCTGCATTTTTCCTCCACTTTTATCGTTTCGCTTGTCCTTCCGGTTGGGGTTTTGATGGCTTTCATCGCCATGTATTTTCTCAAGATAGACTCAAATATCATGTCACTGGGCGGCATTGCCATTGCTATCGGCGCCATGGTCGACTACGGAATAATCGTCACGGAAAATATCTTCAGGCATCTGGCCGAGAGGGAAGATGGCTCAAACATTATTGAAACGGCCCTGACTGCCACCAAAGAAATCGCGGGCCCGCTTGTGGTGGCGATGCTTACGACAATCATAGGCTTCCTGCCGATCTTCGCCCTCCAGGGCCAGGAGGGGAAACTCTTTATTCCGCTGGCCTATACCAAGACTTTTGCCATGGTCGCGGCCATTATATTAAGTCTGACGTTGATCCCCGTGCTTTGCACCTTGTTCTTGAAGGGAAAATTGCGGCTGCCGGAAGAGAACCTGGTATCATCAAAGCTGCGTTCCTTCTATGAACCGGCTCTGCGCTGGGCGCTTTCGCGCAAAAAAGCTGTCCTGATCTCCGCGTGCTGCGTGTTGTTTGTTGGTCTTATTTGCGCGGCGTTTATCGGCCGTGAATTCATGCCGCCGCTCGATGAGGGCTCGATCCTTTTTATGCCGGTGACGCTCCCGTCCGCTTCCCTTACGCAGGTAAAAGAGATCATGCGGAGGCAGGATGAAATAATAAAGACCTTCCCGGAGGTCCTTAGCGTAGTCGGCAAGCTTGGCAGGGCGGACACCGCCACCGACCCGGCGCCGGTTTCCATGATAGAAACAGTAATTAACCTCAAGGATAAAAAAGAATGGCGGAAGGGGATGACCAAAGACAAGCTGGTGAGGGAAATGGACTCCGCCCTTCGCATTCCCGGGGTTTCCAATATCTGGACCCAGCCGATCGTCAACCGGATAGACATGCTTTCTACCGGCATCCGCACGCAGGTGGGAGTTAAAATCTTTGGGGAAGAGCTTGCCGTGCTTCAGGGGTTGGCGGAAGAAGTTGAAAGGGCGTTGAGGGATGTCCCTGGGGCGGTAGACCTTTATTCTGAAAAAATCGTGGGCAAACCCTACATTGAGTTTGAGATTGACCGCGAAGCCGCGGCGCGCTACGGGGTACGGGTGGGAGATATTCAAGAGGTCATAATGGCCGCCATCGGAGGAAAGAATATCGATTTTACGGTTGAGAAAAGGGAGCGTTATCCCGTAAGGCTCCGTTATATGCGCGAGTTGAGGGACGATGTGGAAGCCTTAAAAAGGGTTCTGGTCCCGATCCCCCGCGGGGCGCAGATACCGATCTCGCAGCTCGCGCGAATTAATAAAGTCATTGGGCCTTCCATGATAAACAGCGAGAACGGGATGCTGCGGGCTTATGTCCTTTTGAACGTGCGCGGCAGGGATATCGTTGGTTTTGTTGATGAGGCCTCGAAAGTCGTGGCACAAAAGGTTAAACTGCCAAGGGGATATTATATTGACTGGTCAGGCCAGTACGAAAATGAGGTTCGGGCAAAGAAGCGCCTGCTGCTTATTGTCCCCATCGCTTTTTTCCTGATCTTCCTTATCCTCTATAAGGCGTTTGATTCTTTTTCCGACCTTTTGATCATATTTCTGGGGATCCCCGCCGCTATTTCGGGCGGGATCATCATGCAAAAGCTTCTGGGTTTTAATTTTTCCGTGGTGGTCTGGGTGGGCTATATTGCCCTGGCAGGCATTGCGACAGATGCCGGGGTCATTATGATTACGGTCTTGAATGACTTGTTCAATAAAAAGGAGGTGAAGGATGTAAGGGTGCTTGAGGGTTTGGTTGTGGAAGGAGGTTTGATGAGGATAAGGCCTATTATGATGACGGTTGCCACAACAGCGCTGGCCCTCATCCCAATAATGTTCTCCGGGGGGGCCGGTTCTGAAGTCATGCGCCCCATGGCGGCGCCAATCATCGGAGGCCTGTTTACCGCGACTTTGTATAATCTGTTTGTGGCCCCGGTTTTTTACGCCTGGAAAAAAGGAAGGACCTTGTCCTCCGAAGCTCGGAGGGCGAAGGAGGACGTGAAATGAAATTAATAAAAGCTTATGTTCGGCCCAAAATAGCGGATCAGGTTATACATGCCCTGGAAAAAGCCAAGCCGTTTTCAATTGAAGCGGCAGACGTGAAAGTGATTGGCGATGGGGTGTTTGAACTTGAAAAAAACCCGGATGGGCAAGTATCCATAGAATACGGGGCGGTTTTTTTTCCCATGACAAAACTTGAGATTATCTGCCATGATGAGGAGGTGAAAAGGATATTGAAGGTATTGGAAGAGAAGGGCCGCACCGGAAGGGAGAGGGACGGCTTTATTTCTGTGAGCCGGTTAGCTAAGGTTATCAAGCTTCACACAAAAAAGGAGGAAAAATAGAATGAGAAACGTAATAATTGGGACAATAATTGCGCTTGTAATCGCGGGAGGTCTCTGGTACTTTGTTGGGCAGAGGATAGAACAGCCAGCGCGGGGCCCGGAAATGGATATGGGAGGCAAGCCTCGGATGGATAACTCTTCCGTGTCTTCGGAAGAAATTGTGAATTGCCCTGTGATGGGAACCCGGATAAATCCTTCCAGGGCGTATGGCAAGGCTGAATACAAAGGAAAAACTTATTATTTTTGCTGCGCCATGTGCCCGGGTGAGTTTAAAAAAAACCCGGATAAATATGTAAAATGATGTTGTGTAAGGAGGTGAAATCATGGCGAAAGATCTAGTTTGCGGCATGGAGGTGCAAGAAAACAAGAATGCCGTTGAATATGAGGGGAAGAAATATTCTTTCTGTTCTCCAAAATGCAAGGAGGACTTTAAGAAGGACCCGGAAAAGTATATTAAAACCCAAAAACCAGCGAAATAGTATTGGAAACCTGTTCTAGACGGGTATATAATAGCTGCAAAGATGATGAGAAGGAGGGAATTATTATGATGGGAATGATGGCCGGAATGTTTTGGGGGTCGATTTTGTTGGTTATTTTGCTCGTTGGATTTGCTTATGTTTTATGGGTACTCGCGGTCAAAGAAAGCGCTTGGCTTAAAACCGCTGGGCAGATTATTGCCATAGTTATGCTGATCTTTGCCGTATTAATATTGTTGTACGGGACAATATACGGAGGAATGATGGGGATGGGATTCTACGGGGGATATGGTCATAATTATATGATGGGAAATGGGATGATGAGAGGGGTGCCTGACCAAGAAATGGATGAGTTCATGGATAAGATGATGGGAGACCCAAAATTCCGCAGTAAAGTTGAAAAGTATATAGAGAAAAAAACAAAGTAAACATTCTTTCTTTGGATCATTTTCGAAAGGTGAAGGGATATCAATTGCTTGAACAGGGAAAGGTTGTTAGTTTAGGAAAAACGACCGCTATGGTTGAATTTCCTTCTTCATCGAATTGTGCCAGGTGCGGAGCCTGCTCGGCCGCTGCCTCCGGGAAAATGGCCCTGGAGGCTGACAATGGGGTGGGTGCACAGGTTGGGGACAGCGTTCTGGTGGGGATTTCCGGACCGTCAAAGGTGGTTTTTCCTTTTGTTGTATTCGGTCTGCCGATCGTTTTTCTGTTCATCGGGTATTTTATCGGCAATTTGATCTCGGAGCAGTTGGCGATCATCCTGGGAGTTGCGGCACTGGTGTTGGGCTTTTTCGCCCTCAGGATGCTTGACCGAAAGCTGATAAAGAGCAAGAGGTTTAAAAATCGCATCACAAAGAAGATCTAAGCGGTCTTGCCTATCTTGATTATGGAGTTTATAATAAGCATATATGAGCCCTAATTATTCTGAAAAAGTAATGGAACACTTCAAAAACCCCCGTAATGTTGGTGAGATCGATAACCCTGATGGAGTGGGGAAGGTGGGAAATCCGCAATGCGGCGATATAATGGAAATGCAGATCAAGGTAAAGGACAATGTTATTGCTGATGTTAAATTCCGCACCTTTGGCTGTGCCGCGGCCATTGCTACCAGCTCGATCGCTACTGAAATGATCAAGGGCAAGACTATCGAAGAAGCCCTAAAGCTTACTAATAAGGCGGTGGTGGAGGCGCTGGAAGGGTTGCCGCCCGTCAAAATACATTGTTCTGTCCTGGCCGAGGACGCCATCAAGGCGGCCATTGACGACTATCTCAGAAAGTCCACCGGCACGGGCCTGCAGGGTTGGACGCCCCGCAGTGACGTGGAAGAAGAGGAGCATGGGCACCAACACTGACAAACCCAAAAAAGTCTATTTAGACAACATGGCCAACACCCCTCCTGACCCCCGCGTTATCGATGAAATGATCCCTCACCTGAAGAACGATTTTGGTAATCCCTTGAACATACACTCATTTGGTCAGCAGACACAGCAAGCCATTGAAGATTCTCGCCAGAAGGTAGCCGAAATGGTGAACGCTCAACCAAAAGAGATCATCTTTACTTCTTGCGGGACTGAATCCAATAACTTTGCCGTAAAGGGTCTGGCGCGAGCCAACCAAAAGAGGGGCAATCATCTCATTTCTTCGTCCATTGAGCATTTTTCCATTCTATACCCATTGAAAGAGCTGGAAAAGGAAGGTTTTGATGTGACCTATCTTCCTGTCGACAAAAATGGCATCATTGACCCCTCAAGCCTAAAGAACGCCATTACTGATAAGACGATACTGGTGACCTTAACACATGCCAGTAACGAGATCGGCACGCTTGAACCGATCAACGAGATAGGTATGATAACCCGGGAAAAAGGAATACTCTTTCATGTCGATGGGATGCAAACCGCGGGAACAATACCGGTCGATGTAAAAGCGCTCAATATTGACGCGCTTTCTCTTGCCGCCAATCTCTTTTACGGCCCGACGGGAGCAGCTGCCCTTTACCTGAAACAGGGAACGCGCATTCTTCCTTTTTTGCTGGGCGGAACCCAGGAAGAAGGAAAGCGCGCCGGCACCAATAATATTTCCGGGATAGTTGGCATGGGAAAAGCTGCCGAGCTGGCCAGGCTTGAAATGGGAGAGAGGAACAAAAAGCTTGTTGCTATGCGAGACAGGCTTATCAAAGAATTGCCAAGGGTCATAGATGACTTTTTCATAACCGGACACCCTTCAAACAGGCTTCCCGGACACGTGAGCGGATGTGTGAAGTTTGTTGAGGGTGAATCAATGTCTATGTTCTTGGATATGGAGGGGGTTGCTGTTTCGACCGGATCTGCCTGCGTTTCAAAGGCGCTCAAGGCCTCGCATGTGCTTTTGGCCATTGGAGTGAGCCCCGAGGTCGTGCATGGGTCGCTGGTATTCTCGTTCGGCAAAGACAACGAGGAAGCAGACGTGGATTATGTCCTGGAGAAACTGCCGCCGATAGTGGAGCGCCTGCGCAAGCTGTCGCCGTTGAAAAAGGATAAATAACATGGAAAAGGAAAAATTTAATATTGTGGTGTTTTCCGGAGATATGGACAGAGTGCTTGCCGCCTTCATACTTGCGACCACGGCGGCATCCATGAACATGGAAGTTAAGATGTTCTTTACTTTCTGGGGCCTGAACGTGCTACGCAAGAAAAAATTCACCTCCGGAAAAAATTTACTGCAAAAACTAATGAACCTTATAAACAAAGGCGGTGCTGAACGTTTGCCGCTATCTAAATTCAACATGCTGGGAATGGGCCCAATGATGATGAAAAAGATGATGAAGCAATCGCGGGTGCCGTCGATACCGGAATTTGTTGAAATGTCAAAGAGTATGGGCATTAAGCTGGTGGCCTGTACGACAACCTTTAGCTTTATGGGGTTTGCGAAGGATGATTTTATTGACGGCATCGATTCATATTCCGGAGCCGCCACCTATTTGAGCGATGCCCTGGAAGGAAAGGTTAGCTATTTTATCTAACCGGAAAGCCTGGAACAATGGAAGCGAACAAAAAAGTTGATTGTTACGGATTGCTTTGTCCCATGCCTATTGTCCTTACCGCGGACACCATAAAGGGAATGGAGATAGGGGAGATACTTGAGGTTCGTGCCAGTGACGAGGGGATAAAGCACGACATGCCCGCCTGGTGCAAGGTCACCGGCCAGAGGTTTATGGGGATCGAGGAGAGGGACGGGGAGTATTTCGCTTACGTGCAAAAGATCAAGGCTTAAAATTACAACTCAAAACAAAATAGCACTTGACAAATATAAAATAAAAGTATATAATGTCTATAATGATAGTAGGGTATTATGAAAATCACATATAAGGGTGATTACGCGTTAAAGGCGATGCTGGACCTGGCGGCATATTTCGATGAGCCGCAGACCATTGAGGATATCGCGAAGCGCCAGGATGTGCCTGTGAAGTTTCTCGAGCAAATACTTTTAAGCCTGAAGAAGGGCGGTTTTGTAAGGAGTAAACGGGGAAGGAATGGCGGCTATATGCTGGCAAGAGAGCCCCGTAAAATAACCATGGGCAGTGTTATAAGGTATATTGAAGGCCCTGTAGAGCCTATATCCTGCGTGGTCAAGAAGGGCGGCACGCACTGCGAGTTTGCTTCCCAATGTGTCTTTTATGATATCTATTCGGAGATCGGCAGGCAGAGCGCAGAGGTGGTGGATAGCTTAAATTTTGCCGAGCTGATTGAAAGGCAAAAGAAGAAAGTGGCAAGGACTAAGAAATATTTGGAGTATGTAATATAATGGAGGGCAATCATGGCTAAGATCGCAAATAATCTATATGAACTAGTTGGTCGCACACCTTTACTTGAGCTTTCCAACTTCTCAAAAGGGCTTCATGCCAGGATCGTTGCCAAGCTTGAATTCTTTAATCCGGGAGGGTCGATCAAGGACCGAATCGGCGTAGCCATGATCGAAGCGGCGGAAAAAACCGGGAAACTCAAAAAAGGTTCGGTAGTCATCGAGCCGACTTCGGGCAATACCGGTATCGCCCTGGCCTGGGTATGCGCGGCCAAAGGATATAAACTTATTCTCACCATGCCCGATACCATGAGTCTTGAGCGCAGGAGTTTGCTTAAGGCATTAGGCGCGGAAATAATCCTTACCCCAGGCAGCGAGGGGATGAAGGGAGCAG
>JAHJBW010000211.1 GCA_018813405.1 Candidatus Margulisiibacteriota bacterium
TGATGAAGCGTTTAAGTAAAGTGTTCATAGCCGCCTTTGGGTTTTATCTCTCGACCTTTGTTGTCCACCAAAAGAAGGCGGAAAATCGGTTTTCCGCCTTCTTTTGGAGCCTTAACGATCTCCCCCACCATTTTATACTTTTTTGGGAGATTTTTCCTCGACGTAAATACCAGCTCGTAATCTTCGCCGCCGTAAAGGGCCTGATCGAGTGTCGCACCTGCCGCGACAGGAACTTTATCCATATAGATTCGCGCCCCTACTTTTGATTGTCTGGCTATTTCCCGCACCGAGAGGACCAGGCCGTCGCTGCTGTCGATCATGGATGACGCAAGTTTTGCCTTTGCGATATCCCTGCCTTCCTTCAGGCGTACTGGCGCCATGCGGCCGAAGTGTCCGGTAACATAGATCTTATCGCCAACTTTTGCACCGGACCGCTTGACCAGGCAATCTTTTTCAACTTCGCCAATCAGTGTAATCGAGATAAAAAGATCTCTTTTCGAAGAAACGGTATCCCCGCCGACAATATCTATCTTGTGCTTCCTGGCCAGCCTATCCATCCCTCTGTAAATTTCTTTTGCATCTTCCACTTTGATTTTTTGGGGCAGCGCAATGCTCACCACAGCATAAGCGGGATATCCACCCATAGCGGCAATGTCGGAAATATTCACCAGCATCGCCTTGTACCCAACATCATAGAAAGAACACTTCTTCAGATCAAAATGAACACCTTCCACCAATGCGTCTGTTGTTATGAGTTGATATTTGGATTTTATTGATTTGGATTTGTTTAGGATTTGATGCTTAGAACCTGCCTGCCGGCCCGCCTGCCGCGAGGCATGGCAAGGCAGGTTTAGAATTTCTACTACCGCACAGTCATCACCAATGCCGACAATAGTCTAAAATTGATGGTTAAGTTGCTCAATCAAGCCAAATTCCCCAATTTGCGAGAGTTTCATGAGAGGATTATATCACATTAAAAGTGTGGGGTAAAAAGCCCAGGAAGCCGTTCTGGTCCTGAATGATTATCTCGTCCTGCCTTTTGTTAGCCATTGTTTCAACATGCCCGGAAACGACTATACATCTGTTTAATCTCATACGAGGGCCAATTACCCTGACAATATCATCTTCATTATATGGAGGCAATAACAGAGAGTTCATTATTTTCGCGTCTTTTCTAATATCCCACCCCGCTCCAATGACCACATTGGGACCGATCCTGGCAGTTTTGTGCAATTGCACGTTATCGCCAATGATCACCGGGGGTTTGATCTGTTTCAGTAAAGACGGAGAGAGGCTGACCCCTGCCCCGATCCACACGCCTGGTTTTATCTCTTTCCCTTGATAGCCGGCATCCACCCGGGCTTTTAAGATGTCAAAGTTGGCCTGTAAAAGCGCTGTTGGATCACCAATATCTTTCCAGTAAAAGCCGTCTTGCGCGACAAAGGCTTCAAGAAGCAGGCCTTCCTGTATCATGCCTTCCTGGAAAAGGTCATAGGCAAAGTCGCAAAAATCCCTGCCCATGGAACGTTTGGCGGTACTGTATTCGGGATCGAAATATCTGAAAAGCTCTGGATCGAGCGCGAATATACCCACATTGGCAAAATTGCCGATATGGGAACCAACATCGTGCCTGTTCGGTTTTTCCACAAAAGACCTGACCTTTGAAGCAAAAAGGTAAGTGGGGCTTTCCAACTGCATGGCGCCAAAGCGCCCATAGATCTGCTCCATGGGGGTCTCACAGGCGGCAATATGCGCCCAGGCATTTGACCGGCCAAATGATTCGATGAAGGGTTTTGCATAGGACCGGTCCCACAGGATGTCCCCGTTAAATACCACGATGCCGTCAGGGTCAAACCCACCGCGCATCCTGGGCGCCAGCCAGCGGTAGACTGTCCAGGCCGCGCCCCAGTCCTCAACACTCTCCTCATCAAGATCGAATATCTCTATATCTAGCCCCAGCTTTGACACGTCGCCCAGGGCGGCCAGGACACTTTCCGGCTTGTACTTTACGGCTATCGTTACTTTCTTTATCCCCATTTCCTGCATAAGGTGAAGCTGATGCCGCACCATTGAGTTGCGGCCGACCGGAAAGGCAGGCTTGGCCGCCGCGTGTTTGTTCCACCGGCAGTCGGAAAGGATCTTCATGCGGGTGCCATAGCCGGCGGCCAGCAAAAAGCCGTGGATGTTGTTGATGTTTCTTGGGCATAAAGCGATCATTTGCTGAATATCCACAATAGCAGTGACATGCCCACTAACGAATCAAGCATTCCGAGGTCTTTTCCATTGAGCAAGTCAATTATATTTTTTCTGACAATATTATTAACTGAAAACATGGAATCATTATCGTCTATCTTTTCCCCGCTAACCAGCTGATAAAACGCGTGGCCGGCCGCAATTCCACGAATGTCCTCTATTGTTTCACGACTTATCTCCGCATCTTCAAAGACCTCTTCAAAGAACACTCCTGCAAGGCTCATGATTTCTTTGGCGGACGCATCACCTTTTTTAAGCAGCAAGAATTGCTGCCAAATAAGCAATTCCAATGCCTCTTTCTTGGAAGCGATCCTTCTGGACCGGAAGATATTGGCGGCATTAGATTCCAGCTCATTTTTTCTTAGATCGATCTTTTGAGCAAAAACCTTGTCCTTATAATAGCGGCCCACCACGAATTTTTGGATTGTATAAGCGGCAAAGAAACAGCCCATATAGTGATATATACTGCCTGCCTGGTCTGGGATATCTTTCAGATGAGAAAATGCCTTGGGATAACGAACGGTCAGGGAATTGTTGGCGGTTTCGCCCATTGTAAACAGAATGTTATAGCTGATAACCGCGGCCAGGGCGGGCCTTCCGTCACAGGCAGAGATCGCTTCGGCCAAAAACTGGTTGCGGGACAGACCTCTGGCACTTTCAAGGATTCGATAAATATTATCTTCATACGCCTTGTATTCATTCAAAGTGATGCCGAATATGGCTGGCGCAACGCTGTCACAAGAAGTTCTTTCCATTATCAACATCAGGCTTAATATTGAATCAAACCCAAGGGTCGGTTCTTTCTTTATCTGATCGAGCAAGGCATCATCAACCAATGCCCTAAAATCTTCCAGGTTCTCATGTCTGAAAAGATCTTCATTCTTGAATCCCTCATAAAAAATCGAAAGTGCGTCATTAAAATTCCCGCGATGAACATCCTTGCCCAAAAGGTTTTCCCTGAACCTGTCAACCTTATCGTAATCCATGCTTATGCTCCAGCCTTTTTGAGAGTAAGTCAATTTCGGATAATAGGCCAGTAAATATTGTTCGTCCTGCAAGAAAGCCTGTCTGAAAATATCTTTAACAGAAGAAATGTCGGCAGGATTGAAGATCCGGACGCAAGCTCCATCTTCAGTTTTGATCAGGCACAAAACCCTGTCTTCATCAATTATGCGGAATTCAGCAGGATATACCCTTCTTTCCATAGAGTTTAGATCTATCGTCATTATTGGTGCCTGAAAAGAAGCAAGTTCAGGATAACCTCCCTGGGGTATATTTTGAGAAACGAGACAGGTTTTCATCATTTTCGCAAAATCCATCTCGTCTTCCGCGTAAAAGATATGTCCCAACATCTTTGACAATGACTTCCATTCAGCCCTTATAGCCAATTTAATCTTTTTTTCAATTTCAGAAAGCAGTAAAGCTTCGAGTACCCGCCTGGAGGGAATGGCCGGAAGTATTCTGGAAACCTCAGCCTGGCTCGCCGCCGATGAGATTCGCTCTTTCAACCGAGTGATCAAAGATAATTCTTCGCTGGTGAAGGCTATTTCGTCTTTTGCTTCGCCAGTTGCCCTGAAGGCGGGAGGCGTCTGCCACAAATACTTAAAGCTCTCAATATCAATGGGGGTCCTGACCAGCCCACTGCGGAGCAATTCGCAAATTATTTCCGCCTGGGTATTATTCTGGACCAACAACAGGCTAGGTATCCAGCCCGACACATCCTCCATCTTTTCTATGCTAAGCGGAGCGCGCCGCAGCAGATACGTCATCGCATTTTCCTGTCCAGAGTTGTCAAAGTCCTCAACAAGTTTAAGCAGCTCAACCATATCCTTGCCGGAAAGATCCCTGAAAAACTCGATATAAATCCCGGCTTGAGCCGGGCTTTTTACTTCGGAAAGACCCTCAAGATGAATTTTGTCCCAGGAGGATCCATCAACCAGTATCTCTAGATAAAGAATTATATTGTCCATTGAAAGCCGGGCCAGATGCTGTCCAAAAAAGTCCGGCAGAATTCGCAGATCGTCCAAGTCCATAGTAGAAATAAAAGCAAGAGACTCGGTGGGATTGTCACAAGCCTGTATCCTGGCAAGCCAATCACATTGTTGCTGGTCTGTCCAGCCTGTTTCTGTTGTTATTTTATAAAATTGAGCAACTTGAAAGGCAAAGCTATGTGGTGTTCCCCTGGATATTAAGAACTCTTCAAATGATATCCCATTATTACCAGCACTTGAAAGGCCCTGTTTTCTCGCAATACCATCACGTTTACCATCCAGTCTGTCCAGGGCGGTAAAATTGCAATATAAAGCCGTAATGTCCATACAACTTTTTATCGTTAAATAACGGCAAAAATTTCACTTATTTTTTTACGATTTCACGCAAGTTTAGGGGCAATAAATTCGATATAAATAATAGAGAGGCCTAAACAAACATGAGCGTAACAGCGCCAAAAATAACCCCACATATTCAAGCTTTTAAAAGCTATTACAAGCTAAATGAAGCTGATCTGCGGCCAAAACCAGGCTCGAAGCCGGATCCGCGCGATCTCAATAATGACGGCAAAATATCCCTTTTTGAGTTCGTGGACAGCACTGTTGAAGTATCAAAATTGAACCAGACGGGCAAACTTGTGAATGAGACCATCGAAAAACTTCACCGAGCTGCCATGTCGTCAGGATGGACTGAAGAAGAATTTGAAAGCCTTTTGACCATCATTTTTGAGGGGTGCGGAAATGATCTCGCAGATATCCTGACAGAACTTGATAATTACAATAATTACTCAGAAAACAACGCATTATTCAAAACAATAAAAAATGGCGCATTCATAGTAAAGGGGAAATCTTTACCCCTCCTCAATCTGGTGCTGAACAAAGGCAGTCAAAAAGACCCTGAACTTACGATGTGCCAGACCATGACGATCATCTCAAGTGTCAGCGGATTACTATGCCATTTGAATTTTGCCAACAAAGCAGAAAACGACTTTTTTGATTATCTTTTCAAAATACTTGCAAGCACTATCCCTGTTATTAAAGGACACAAAAACAGGACACTCTTTTGTTCATTATTGGAGAAGAATGCCGCAATTTTTACCCCTGAAAAGATCGAGGCCTGGCTGAAAGCCATCAATGATATTTCAGGCGAAACCTGCAATCATCTTATTTCTGTCTCAAAAAAGATCAATTCTATTGAAGATCTCGAAAAATGGAAGAAATGCCTGGAAGCAATAAAGATTGATGAAAAGGGTGCCGAGGAAGAACTTGCTTTAATTCTTGTTGCTGACACAATAAAAACACCAGCCGATGCCACAAAAGGGGCAGCCCTGTTCAGAAGCTTGTCTCAATACCAAAAAAGCTGTCTGGTCTCATTATGCCAGCAGAGCACGTTTGAATCCCTGGAAGAAGCAAGATCAATGCTTTCCCCTCTTGAAGACAGCGCATTTAATGCCAACAGCGAGCTTTACCTTTCTGAGGATCTCTTTATTCCTGCCTCACTGAAAGATATGACCGAGAAAGAACAGAAAGCTTTTCAAACACTAAAACCACTTTTTGACAGCGGCACCCCCGCAAGCTTGATCTTAAAACGCATATGCTCCATGCGCAAAGAAGTCTCCAAAAAGGAGGCCTATGATGGGCGGCAGAGCGTCATCGCAGATACCATCAACTGGGACCGTGTACTTTCTCTGCTCTTTTTTAATCATTGCCTGACATTTGAGTTAAAGGATGAATTGGTCAATTCAGGCAATTCAATAAAAAAAGATGCTCCCTATGAGCAGGTCGAGGAATTTTACAAGCTTATACCTTCCAGGCAGATGTTCAGAGAAATTTATGAAGACAATCCGGAACTTGCCAAAAAGTTCGACTACTGGCAGAAAAAGCACTGGCAAAAAATACGCATGATGACTGGCCATATCTTTTTAGGCGATGACAAGACCCAGTATCATTATTCGCTGAAGAACTCTCTGGCAAGGCAGAACATCTTGCTCGAGACCCCTATAAACAATGACGGCTTTTACGCTTCACTGGAAGTTGTCAACCTCAACACGATGCAAAAAGAGGTCATGCCGGCTTACTACAGAGTATTATCCCCCAGCAAGGTAATGGTGGCATTCAAAAGGAACGAAGTGGTTGACGCTTTTGTCTATAACCCTTCGAACCCCAGGAGTCTGAGAGAGACCATGAGGATTAAATTCGGCGAGGCCGACGATGCGGACACTTATTTGATATATTATATGCCGAAGATAGAGGCCGACTCAAACTCAACCTTCAGCGTATCGACCAATTACGAAAATATTGAAGACACCCCGGAAATATTCATTGGAAAGGCCGTAAAATCTAAATCCTCAAGTCTTGAAACTAACAAAGCTGTTGCACTTTTTGTCAACGCATTTTTAAAAGAGGACGAATTAGTCGCGGCAAGCCGTGCCTTTTACAAGAACGCGCTTACTCCCGCGCTAAAAGAAGGCATCAAGAAAGAAGAGAATATCAACATAGAAGATATTATTTCATTGATGAAGGTCATGGACTCCGGGACCTGCGAGTCAAAAGCCTGTCAAATACTGGGTATTTCGACCAAAGAATACAAACAGCTTGAAGCACAGATCCAGGCTATATTAAAAAACTACAAGGATCTTTCTCAAGAAGAATTTCTGTTAAAGGCCATTGAAATATGCAAAGGCAGGGTCATGCTGGCATCGATCATCTCCTATAACACTCTCTGGCAAATGAGGAACAATCTGCTGGAAAAATATCCCCGGGCGTTCAAACTGCCCAGGGTCAAAGATCCGGTGGGCGCAATTTACCACTTTTTCGGGACTTTCTTTGCCGGATACGCTGTCCAAAAATGCCTTGTCCACAGATATCATAACGATCATGCCTTTGCGGCAATGGTCGACAGGAAAACCGACGGGCTCAAGTCAAAATTGAACATTGACCTGAAAGCGCAGTCTTATTCGGGCCTGGACGACATGGAATTGCTGACGCTGCTGCAATACCGTTTAATACAAATGGGAGATGAGTCAACAAAAGAGATATTGACCATCACCGGCATCTTTAAAGAAGAGGTTGTGGAAGACGCTGACACGACCGAAGAGGTCTTTTTCGATGTTCAGGGAATGAGCTCGGGACACGCCCTTTATGAAAGTGTCTATGATCAAGCGCTGACCAAGAGAGGAGAATTCTGGTCGGACAACGATGATTATCGCGCGATAGTAGTTAAAAATTTGGTAGGCACGGTCAAGACCGAGATCAGCAGGCCTCTGGCAGAAAAGTATTTCCTCGCAAAGATACTTGGAATATCGCTGATCGACCTTCTAAAAACCCTTTACTGACCCGGATTGGCCCGCTCGATAAAATACCTCATCATCGCGCCGTATTCTTTTTCTTTCACGCAGTCGGGATGCCTGCCCGGGTCAAAATAGTGTGACGTGACATTGGGGTCGCCGGTCTCCCATTTTTGATGGTTGCGGCATCGGCTGCGGTAATGTTCGGAAAGTGTTGAGGCCAGTCCTGAGAGCCTTTCAAAATATGCCTGCCGGTCCTTGAAATAGCCCTTCTTCACCGCCAGCTCGGCCAATCCGCTCTCTTGATAAAACCTCATGGCCCTGGCCACGGTGTCCAGGTATCCCGGCCTCTTTAATGCTAGCTCCGCCTCAGACCAGATAATTTGAGCCTCTTCTTTCCCGGCGTCATTTTGTTCAATGACACGTGAGGCATACGCGCTGGCTCTGGGAAGATCACCCTTTTTAAAAGACGCTCTGGCAGTCTCGATCAGGCTTGACCCTGGCTTGAGGCGCTGGACCTCTGCAAGCATTGCCGCATCGTTTGTGTTTGAGGCGACATAGGCCAGCTCGCTTTGGGCTGGCTCGAAATATTTTGATCCGTCCACGCACTTTTCCACGGCCGCAAGATACATTTTGGCCCTAAGGAACCTGATCTCAACCTTGAGAGGCTTATTACTTGAAGGAGCCTTTTTCATGGCCAGGTCGGCCGCGGCCAATCCCTTTCTTAGCAGGCTTTCATTGACACAGCCGGAGGAGGAATTTTCAAACCAGGACAGGTAGACCCTGGCCAGAAGGATATTCACCTCAAAGCCCTCGCCGTGCTGTGCTTTATATTGCAAAAGCATTTTCTCCATGGAAGAATACGAAGAAGCTCCGCTTAAAAGGGCTTTTCTTATAAAAGCAAGAGTATCGTTGTTTTTAGCCGGGGTCTTTGACCCGTTGACCTTGTCTAATGACATGCCTCACTCCAATAGATTATCGGTGACTATGGAAAAAGATTTCAGCTTATTTGCGGAGCGCTTCGGAGGATATCTTCATGGCGCAGAATTCGCCGCACATAGAACAAGTGTCCATTTTGTGGGAGCGGGCTTCGAGTATCTTTCTGGCTTTTCGGGGGTCTATCGCCAGTTCAAGCTGTTTTTGCCAGTCCAGCGCCTTGCGGGCTTTGGACATCTGAATGTCCCACTCTTTAGCGCCGGGGATACCTTTTACGATATCGGCGCAATGGGCGGCGATGCGCGAAGCCATAATACCTTCCCTTACATCTTCTGGCGTAGGGAGTCCAAGATGCTCAGTTGGAGTAACATAGCAAAGGAAATCGGCGCCGGAAGTAGCCGCCAGGGTCCCTCCAATGGCGGCCGTTATGTGGTCGTAGCCGGGGGCGACATCGGTGGGCAACGGTCCAAGAACGTAAAAAGGAGCGCCGTCGCATATCTCTTTTTGCATTTTCATCTGCGACGCTATCTGGTCATACGGCACATGGCCCGGGCCTTCGATGATGACCTGCACCCCTGCCTTCCAAGCCCTTTTGGTAAGACTGCCCAGGACCTTTAGCTCCTGTATCTGCGCGGGATCTCCCGCGTCGGCAATTGACCCCGGCCGCATGCCATCGCCCAGGGACAGGGTGATGTCATACTCGCGGGAGATATCGAGCAGGCGGTCAAAATGTTCAAAGAACGGGTTTTCTTCCCTGTTCTCCAGCATCCATCGCATCATCATAGCCCCGCCACGGCTTACCACTTCCATTAAGCGGGGATGCTTTTTCAAACGGCCAACCGTTTCAAGGTTGACCCCGCAATGGATGGTCATAAAATCCACGCCTTCCCTTGCCTGCTCCTCTACTATCTCGAACATGCCTTCGGGTGTCATTTTATTCTCTACGGCTACCTGATAGATGGGGACGGTGCCAAGGGGCAAGGGACAAGTCGCAAGGATCCTCTGGCGGATCGATCTCAGGTCGCCTCCGGTGGAAAGGTCCATCACGGCGTCGGCTTTCGCTTCCATGCAGGCAGTGAGCTTTTTCATTTCATCTTCAATGCACGGGTATTTGGCCGAAGTGCCGATGTTGGCATTTACTTTGGTCTTGAGCCCTTTGCCTATTCCGCAGGGCTGGCAGTTCTTGTGCAGTGGGTTATATGGGATCGCGATAAGGCCCTGGGCGAGGCCCGCGCGAATTTCTTCGGCTGACCGGCCCTCTTCTTTGGCGACCAGGGACATTTGGGGGGAAATTATCCCTTTTAAAGCTTGTTCTCTTTGGGTAGACATATCATAATTATAACCTATATTGGGATTTCCTACTAGGTCAGGGTATAGGTAATGATGCCGGTTTTGGCAATCGGTAAAGGTTAAGGTAGAGCTGTCTGCTTGGTTGTTGGGTTAAGTGAGGGGACATGGTGACCCCTTATGATCACTATTATTTGCAAGCGAACCAGGCGGGTGCGATAAAAATGTCTCGTATTTTCACAAATTTTGCTGTCGCCAATAGCACTAATGAAAAAATCTCCAATCCCTCCAATCAACGCAAATTATCACTTATCCGAAATAAAAATGTCCGGATTAGTGTCAATTTGAGCCCATTTGAGCAATAAGCGACAGGGAGCATTAGAGTAATTTGTGAAGACACAATTAGAGAGAATTGGTGTTTCCCATGAAAGATGTTTTTGCGTAGTAAAGGGTCATGATGTCATGAGAAAGATCATTACCTGTTTTTCATTGTTGACATCTCCCCCCCTCATCA
>JAHJBW010000023.1 GCA_018813405.1 Candidatus Margulisiibacteriota bacterium
CAGGAACAATAAAATAAATAAAAGAACTAGTTTTTTGACCATCTGCGCTCACCCCCCTTTATTGCTTGTTTATTATCAATATCTTGCCTTTGCCGATCAACGACCTGTCCGAATTTTTCACCACCCGGTAAAGATATACCCCGTCCCCAAGTATCTGTCCCCTATCGCTCCTTCCATCCCATTGGATTTCCGCATCCCCTTCACACCAGGTGAACCTTTTCACCATTTCTGCCGTGCTGTCAAAAATATAGATCAGGACGACTGGCTCCCCATCGTTGGAAATAACAATATTTGTCTTTTCCCCACCCGTTGGATTGAAGGGATTTGGGTAGTTATATGTTTGGGTGGTTGTGGAAGCCAGTACCACAAAAGATGAAATATCATTTTCAAGACCATCAGAAGTTATTACCTTTAACAGCTTCACGCCCGGTGTCATCAAGGGCAGATCAAAAACGATCTCATTGGCGCTCCAACTGCATATGGGCGAACCCGCGACCACAGAAGATATCTCGATTTTTGAGCTTGCGCCGCTTACCCTGGCCGTTCCGGAAGAAAACTCAAGCCTGCCCGAGGATCCAAGGGTTTCGCCCACAATCGTCACCGTTTGCCCGGGAGCCGCCGGATTCGGATAAATGTCCTTGATCAAGGGAAGAACACTGCCTTTACTGCTGTTTTCCGCCCTAAGATGATCGATAAAAATAGTTGGAACCCCCGGGACAGAAGAACCGTTTGTGCCAGTAAAAACAAACCTGTATTCGACAATGTTTCTTATGTCTAATGAGTCCCCCGGACCTGAGAGTTTTTCCAGTGCATGGACAGGGACGACCTGTTCCTGCCAAAGCGTCCCCCCGGTATTCGCTAAATTGTCATAGTCACTGTCTGAGACCGTAAAAAGGTTGTCAGAAGCGTCAAGAAGCTGCAATTTGACATATATATCGCCAGTCCCATCGCCTTTGATCCAATACTTGAGGCTGTTAAATGATGAGATATCCAGTGTTCTTTTTAACACCCCTCCAAAGCCCCGGGAACTAAAACTTCCAGAAGGGACTGACGGCAAAGATATTCCGATCGCGTGGCTGCCATGTTTAATGTTGGGGAAATCCTGCTGGATAATTTGGGGGCGATCGGCTTCTCCATTCATAGAAAACAAATAATATCCGTCGTCTTCCCCTCCCCAGTTGGCACTATCACCCTCCAGAACAGAAGCCCCTTCAAAATCATCGATCGACCTTTCAGTTCCGGAATAAGAAGAACCTATCAATAAATATACTGGGATGCTAATGGGAGAATTTGTCGCACCAGGCGCAGAAATGGTCAAGACCTCGCTATAGAGAGCGGGCACCAGGCCAGTAATATCTGCGGAGACAAGAACCTCTTCAGAATTTGTGCCGGTCAATTTATCGACCTTCAGCCAGTCCGCGCTCGAGCTTATGGTCCAGTTGAGCTCTTTATACCCCACATTTGTGATGCGCATTTCTTGTGCATCAGGATCGATCCCAACCGTAGCCTCAAAGCTGACCCCTTCACAGTCAACCCGGATAACCGCGGGGGGTAATTCATTTACGGCGGTTATGTCATCGATACAGATATTGGAGGCCGTCCTGTTTGCGCCTACAAAACTTAGTATATATTGATCAATGTGACCAAGATCAAGTACCGCATCACCGCTGGTCCCTTCCCTGGACGTTAAAGCAGAAATTGCGACCACGAACTGTCTCCAGGTAGTGTCGGACAATGGGATCAAATTAGATGGATCATCATCTGCCACCCCGAACATTGAGCCGTCTTCATCTTTAAGCTGCGTTTTTATATGATTGGAACTTCCATCACCTTTTACCCAAAATGAAATATATGTATAAGAAGACAGGTCAACAATATCTTCCAGGACAGCTCCGACGCTTCTTTGATCTTCATCGTTCGTAGAATAAAGTACCGACATTGAATAATTCCCCTGTTGCGCCGAAGCAGAAAGAACCGCAGATATGTCCGCACCTGCCGGAACTGACAATAAATAAGAATCATCATCATTTCCCAGTGTGGTATCCATGCCCGTATCGACCAGTGACCCCTCAAAATCATCTATTCTTCCGTCGGTCAATATATCCCCAACCCTGAAGCTCCACCTTGAACTATTCCTCAAAAACCCCCGTCCATCATCAGCAGTAACACGCCAGTGGTATATCCCCCTTTCAAGAGGACTACTAATGGCAAATTCAACTGCCGTGATCCCACTGACATCTATAATCGGCGAGGATAAATTGCTATCGCTATCAACTACCAGCCGGTAGGTAACGGTATCGGCAGGATCAGGATCGATCGACTCTGTCCATCTAAAAGTTGGAGAGTGCGCTATATTCACCTCGCCATTTGCCGGATAAACCAGATTAAAATCAGCTGGCGGGTTATTTGTTTGCGAAGAAACGTTCAAGATCACAGTAACATCCTGGTCGCCTCCATCGGAAAAGAATGAGATCGTTCCAAAATATGATCCAGCCGCTAATCCACCCGGATCAATGCTGACAGAAACATTGGCGGGACCGTTCAGTCCATTTGTTGGAGAAACAGACAGCCAGGACCGATTGTCTGCGGCGCTCCAGTTCAGATAACCGTCGCCGTCATTTTGCAGGGCAATGACCTGACTGGCAGGAACAAATCCTCCAAGGACATAATTGAAAGACAATGAATTTGAAGAGAGGTTGAGTACCGGATCAGCAAAAGCAGCGATAGCAAAAAACGCCAAGAATAATATGATACTAAGAAACATTGCAGATGCAGTTTTCATGTGATCTCCTTTTAGATATAAAAAATTCTTATAGATTTAATGCTATTGTTAACTGATGACATTACAACGGTTAAAACAACTTGTCAAATTTTTGCTTAATTTGCACAAAAAATTGGGCATAAGCTATAATTGCGCAGATTTTTCTAAAGATCAAAACCACACCTGCTCGGGCGGGGTATTTTGGCGTGGGAATATATATTGTTGAATTTAAAATGGTAGCGCAGAAATAACGGTTCTGCTATAATCAAAAAAATTCAAGGAGCGGTGAAAAAAATGATAAATAGGTTTGTTGTGATCCTTACGGTATTTGCTTTGGCACTCTTCTTTCCCGTGACCGCGGCAATGGCCGTTCCTTATGGCAAGACCGCGCCTGTAAACACCTTTTTCGGCGAGTTAAGCATAAAACAAACCTTTTCCAACACATCTTCAACCTATATACCCATAAGCCTGGGCTATGGTTTCACCAAGAGATTCGAAGCCAGCGGAGGGGCAGGAATTATTAATTCATCCAACATGAACACCACCGGCTATTTTGTCTCGCTGAAATACTGGCTGGCCCAGGATGAAGGTGATGAGTTCGACTGCGCTTTCAGACTGCCGGTGCTTACATATTCAAATGGAGGCAACTCTTTTACTCAAATATCAACAATGTTCGATTTTTCAAAGGATATGAGGGGTTTTACTCCTTTCTTCTCCGCTGGAGCAAATTTTCTTTCCGGACCGATCTCCAGAACAACCTTCGCTTTTTCTGTAGGTTCGGTAGGCTACCTGATGAATTACATCGAGGCCTACACTTCTCTTGGAGTTAACATAAGCGACAGCAGTGAAGGCAGCACTTTCCTTACTATCGGAGCCAGGCTGAAATCATGAACCTTGAGCTTTTGCGAACGATCATTTTATCTACCGGCTGGCCTGTTTTGGTCGCTGGTACGATCTTTCTGCTTTATAAAGCCATCAAATTCAATCAAGATGTCAACAAGGTCGTGTTCGGCAAGATGGTCGTTATAATGACCGCCGGCTGGCTTTTTACCATGTACTGCCTTGGCGCCGCGTCCACGGCGGCCATGATGCTGGACGTCAAAACAGGCGTCTATGTTGTCTTCCCCATTTTTGCCGCCTGGGCAATGACCATGGTCATTATCACCATTATCACCCTTCGCTGGTCAAAAGAAGCGGTGACCATCAACGAGTTCTATCAGGATGTTGAGCGGAAGTACCAGTCCATTTTTGAGCTCTCACCCGAAG